>NZ_JRNX01000443.1 GCF_000786645.1 Halobacillus sp. BBL2006 | reverse complement strand
AACAGAAAAAAAGAAATTACGAAGTCATCGTCGGCTATGGGGATCACCCTGAATACATATCATACAAGCGATTGCTTACTCACCGTCAGCTATTTGGAATGGATTTCATATTCGATAAATTACCGAATCAACTTGTCCCTTTTGATTATGAATCTTTCAGCAGTCAAACGACTACATTCGTTGTTGGAACGACTGATATGGAAACCGGCAATCCCATGTTTTTTGACCAATTTCCTGATCGTGAAAGTTTGTTGAAGGTCATTCGCGCCTCAAGTTCGCTTCCGTTGGTTGCACCGAGTATTGCTTATGAGGGAAAACAGTTGATGGACGGAGGAATTTCAAATCCTATTCCACTCCAGCCTTCGGTCGATCAAGGGAATCGCAAACATATTATTGTCTTGACAAGGAACGATGGATACATCAAGAAAAAAATGAAATTAGGCTGGTATTTTAACCGCAAGTACCGTCAATTTCCACTTTTCGCCCAGGCCTTGTTAAACCGTCACGTCCGTTATAACGAGGAACTAATGAAGGTAAAGAAAATGGAAGAAAAGGGAGAAGCCTTTGTACTAAGACCTGAAGAGCCCCTCCAAGTGAGCCGGATTGAAAGGAACAAAGACCGGCTGCACCACCTTTATATGCAAGGATATGACCAAGCGCAAAGCCAGGCCGAACGGCTGATCGAATTTCTGCAAAAATAAATACAGAGGGAGTTCAGGAGATGCGTCTTAGTGAGCAATTAAGGAATGAAATTGTAAAAACTTTTAGTGAAAACAGGGATGAAGTAAATCGAGAAGGTATGGAAGCCTACATGAAAAATCACTTTCCGTTTTACGGCATCAAAACACCAGAGCGAAAAAAATTACTGAGTCCCATATTGAAACAATACCGTTCGCTTTCAGAAACAGAACGTGTACATACGGCGTTATTATTATTCGATGAGCAAGAGCGAGAGTGCCATTATGCCGCTTTAGCCTTATTGGAAAAAGGGACAAAGAAAGCTTCAACGTCTGTAATCGGAAGTTATAAACAACTGCTAGTAACGAAACCGTGGTGGGACACCGTTGATATGATTGCTTCGAATCTTTGTGGAGACTATTTCAGGAAATATCCTGAATACCTGGTGCCGATTACGGAGAAATGGAGCCGCTCGGACCATCTCTGGGTGAGACGTTCAAGCCTATTGCATCAACTGAAATTCAAATCAAATACGAACGAAAAACTTTTGTTTGAAACGATCGATGTATTGAAGGGTGAGAAAGAGTTTTTCATTGAAAAAGCCATCGGCTGGGTGTTAAGGGAGTATAGTAAAACCAATCCCGAAGCGGTGGAGTCCTATTTGAATTCTACTGAATGCCGGCCATTAAGTCGCAGAGAAGGTTTGAAGTGGATGAAAAAGAAAGGCTTGGTAACAAACTAATACTAGGGTTTACACTTGTTTCTATATGTCCATAATGGTACTGCATGAGGATATATAGGAAGGGGAGCAGTCATGAATAAATGGTTGGACTTCACATTTCTTGATCAAACACTTAACTTGCTGGATGAGGATATGCTGCAAATCTTTAATTTAAAACCGGAGTATGTCCAATTTTTTCTTGTTCTTTTGTTAGTCA
>NZ_JRNX01000442.1 GCF_000786645.1 Halobacillus sp. BBL2006 | reverse complement strand
CCCTCTACGAGCCATAAAGGAGCTTCAGGCGCATAATGGGTATATTTCATGCCAGGAGATTTCGGTTGTCTTTGCTCATCCTTCAGAGCGTTATCAATATCAACTTTAGAAAGAATCTTCTCTAAATCCTCTTTTGTGACTCCTCCAGGCCGAAGGATCACAGGAGGCTGGGACGTACAATCCAAAACCGTTGATTCGACTCCTACCCCTGTTGCTCCCCCATCGAGAATGCCAGAAACCCGGCCGTTTAAATCTTGCCAAACATGCTCAGCTTCCGTAGGGCTTGGTCGGCCAGATCGATTGGCGCTCGGCGCAGCTAAAGGTTTTCCTGCATTACGAAGCAAAGCGAGCGCTAATGGATGATCAGGCATACGTATCCCTATCGTGGATAATCCCGCTGTAACATTTTTTGCTGCTACGCCATTACTTTCGAGCACAAGTGTCAGTGGACCGGGCCAGAAAGCTTCCATTAATTGATAAGCTCTCTCAGGGATATTCTGCGCTAATTCCTCTACTTGTTCGATATCCGCTACATGAACGATCAGAGGGTTGTCTGAAGGCCTTCCTTTTGCTTCGAAAATCCGCTGTACGGCTTCTTCATTAGTTGCATCTGCCCCTAGTCCATACACGGTCTCCGTTGGAAAGGCAACAACGTGCTGATTCCTAAGTAACTGAGCCGCTTCCTCTATTGATGAATTGTTTTCCAATGGTTGCGATGGTTTCCAAAACTTCGTCTCCATACTGATGGTTCTCCTTTTCACGTACATTTCTTATCACATATTATGAGTAATTCAACAAAATATCGCAAATTTAGACATTATTCACAAGATGTCCTCAAGTTATCCACAACCTTACCCACATATCCAAAGAATCCGTTAGTAATTTTCGATTGCGAAAAATTATTATTAACAGGATATCCACAGTTTTATGATATGATGTTGATAAAACCAACATTTATGCACAATCACCTGTTAATAACTTCATATATCCACAGGTTTTTTTCGACATCTTTTTGAATGAAGTGTTGATATTTAAGAATATTATCTAATGATTCCGCGTGACTCGTGACATGAATTTCGGAAATACCTTCTTCTTTTGCATATACTTGAATGAGCTCAAATACCCCTAGTATCTGTACAGGTGATACATTTTCTATCATTTTCAAGCTTTTAAGCTTTCTTTTATTGTTGCCCAAGTCGATCAAACGAAAGGACCCTATCTGTTGAGTACCTTGCTTAATATGATAGATTTCTTTTTCAATTTTTTCGATATACATAATAAATCCACACCCCTTTTTTCTACTCTATGAAAAAGGGTGTGGACCATATGCTAGGAAAATAGTTTTCCCCATAACTCAAACACGAAAAACTTTACTTCTTTATCTTCTTCACTCTTCTGATCTTCTGGCGGAGTGTCTTCTTCTGCTTCAGCGACGCTTGTACCATTGGAAAAATCTAAGAAGCATAGAGGCGGGAACAGTACGCACCACCAGTTGTCCCCTTCGCCTTTTCCTAAAGTAATCAAAATAGCTTCATACTCTCCAGCTGGGTAAATATAGTTTCCGTACAATTTGGTAGGAAAAGAAACGTTTTTGTCATAATCAACCGTGTAAGATTGCTGCATTCCTGCTTCTTTAATCGTATTACCAACGATCGTCTCTATTTCAG
Source organism: Halobacillus sp. BBL2006 (assembly GCF_000786645.1). GTDB lineage: Bacteria > Bacillota > Bacilli > Bacillales > Halobacillaceae > Halobacillus. The sequence goes on along the minus strand of NZ_JRNX01000442.1, from coordinate 2,402 downwards.
GCAATCGGTCTTGAATCAGTTGGCGGGCAGCATCTATAGAATTCAGATCTTCTACCCACTTCGTAATTTCAGCATTCACATCATCACGGACTTGACGCTTCAACTGCTGATCTTCTTGATTGTTACTATCTGCTAATATGCGAAGACGAATGGCTTCGTCAGGAATTACTTGATAACTCTCTCCAGGCTGGGCGTCCATGCGTTGCCCCCAAGGCAGGGCCGTAATGATAATGCAAAGTGTTAAAAGTAAAAGCCAACTGTTTTTCATTTCTCGTTTCCTCCCTGTCCCTCTACTAGTCGCTAGTATGGTCAGGTCAGGAATGGCTTAAACATAGAAATCTATGAATCTTATAAAAAGTTAGGATGACTAGTTAAAACCATACGGTCTTTCTTGTTGATATCTTGTTTTACTTCAACAATCGCATCCGGAAATTTTTCTTTGATCAATTGCTGGACAGCAGCACCCTGCTTATGCCCAATTTCGAAAGCTATCAGAAAAGGCTGCTCTTCTATCTGATTGAGAATGGCTTCATAAGCAGCCAGTCCTTCTTTTTCGGCAAACAAGGCCAGTTCAGGATCAAAATTCACGACCGTATCGTCCATTTCCTGCTTTTCTTCATAAGCAATGTAAGGAGGATTCGAAACGAGAATGTCTATATTCCGGTTCTTTACTGGCTCCAGAAAACTCCCCTGAATAAAATCCACTTCTACTTCGTGGTTCTTGGCATTCTGCTTCGCTACCTTGAGTGCATCAGGAGAAAGGTCTGTCGCCAATACTTCCGCCTTCGTCTCCAACGCAAGAGTAATGGCGATGATCCCGCTTCCTGTGCCAATATCAACGATGGCAGGTCTATCAATACCAGTCTCATTTATCCAATCCATCACGCCCTCAACCAGTTCTTCCGTTTCGGGGCGAGGGATGAGAACGTGAGAATTGACGATAAACTCCCTCCCATAAAAATGGGCATGACCGATCAAATGTTGTACTGGAATTCCAGTCCTTATATGAGCCTGAACATTGTTAACAAACGTATCTCTTTGATCCAAAGGAAACGGATCAGTCTCGTAAGCTAAAAGCTGAGCAAAAGTCAGGCCAAGGCAGTGTTCAAGTAACAAGTCCGCCACCCGCTCTTCCCTGTTGTGCTCCTGCAAAAAAACAGAAGCCCAACGGCGGGCTTCTCGAATAGTCGTAAACGTAGGCTGCATATTACTCACCGATCTGTTCTAATTTTTTCGTTTGTTCTTCAATCAATAAAGCATCAATGATTTCATTCATGTTCCCTTGAAGAATTTGATCAAGCTTCTGGATAGTCAAACCAATACGATGATCCGTCACACGTGTTTGCGGGAAGTTGTATGTGCGGATTCGCTCAGAACGGTCGCCTGTTCCTACAGCAGATTTACGGCTTTCATCTAACTCGTCTTGCGCTTCGCGTTGGAATTTATCATAAATTCGTGCGCGAAGGACTTTCATCGCTTTTTCTTTGTTTTTAATTTGTGATTTTTCATCCTGACAAGAAACAACGATTCCTGTTGGTTCGTGCGTCAAACGCACAGCAGACATGGTTGTATTTACACTCTGTCCACCTGGTCCGCTCGAAGCAAATCTATCTACACGAATGTCTTTGTCATGGACCTCAACTTCTACTTCTTCTGCTTCTGGCATGACGACAACCGTAGCTGTAGAAGTATGAATTCGTCCACCTGATTCCGTCTCAGGTACACGTTGCACGCGGTGGGCACCATTTTCAAATTTTAATTTTGAATAGGCACGATCTCCACTTACCATAAAAATGATTTCCTTATACCCACCGACATCGTTTGCGTTGGCTTCAATTACTTCTGTCTTCCACCCTTGCATTTCAGCATAACGGGCATACATCCGATAAAGATCCCCTGCGAATAAGGAAGCTTCATCTCCGCCGGCGGCCCCACGAATTTCCATAATAACGTTCTTATCATCGTTTGGATCTTTCGGAAGCATCAATACTTTCAATTCTTCTTCAAGCTCATCTTTGCGCTCAGAAAGTTCACTGATTTCCTCTTTCACCATTTCTACCATATCTTCATCAAGGCTATCATTAAGCATCGCTTTAGCATCGTTTAACTGCTCTGTAACCTCTTTATATTCTCGATAGGCCGTAACCGTATCTGCTAATCCTGACTGTTCTTTAGAGTATTCACGAAGCTTATTCGTATCCGAAATTACTTCGGGATCACTGAGTAGCTCATTTAATTTTTCATAACGGTCTTCTAATGTTTGTAAACGTTCAATCAATGGTAAGCACCTCTTTCTCCATAACATTCTAATTATATTATAGAGCAGTCATCGATACAACCAAGTCAGGATTTTTCAGGGTACCAGGTACCCTAAGAGAAGAAAAAGGTACCTGGTACCGAAA
>NZ_JRNX01000441.1 GCF_000786645.1 Halobacillus sp. BBL2006 | reverse complement strand
CCAAGATCTTCATGCTCTTATAAACGAAAACCAATATAAAATCGTTCATTGCCATACGCCTATGGGAGGGGTTCTAGCGCGGTTAGCTGCTCGAAGCGCTAGAAAAAATGGAACAAAGGTGATTTATACTGCTCACGGATTCCATTTTTGTAAAGGTGCCCCTATAGCAAACTGGCTTATATACTATCCAATCGAAAAATCTTTAGCTTCCTTTACAGATTGCTTAATCACCATTAACCAAGAAGATTTCCATTTGGCTACCCAACGATTTAAAACAAGGTACATTGAACTTGTGAATGGAGTGGGTGTCAATACGGATGAATTCAAGCCAATTAGTGAAAATGAAAAAATAGTGTTGAGAAAGTCATTGGGGTATCGTCCTGATGACTTTTTATTATTTTATGCAGCTGAATTTAATAAAAATAAAAACCAGCAGTTTCTCCTTCAATCACTCGTATTGCTAAAGGATGACATTCCTCATGCACGCTTGTTGCTTGCTGGAGAGGGAAGCACTCTTGAACTTTGTAAAGACCTAGCTAGAAAACTTGAAATTGAGCATATGGTAGATTTTTTAGGTTATCGAGATGATGTTAAAGAAATTGTTTCCATGTGTGATATGGTGGCGGCTTCCAGTTTACGGGAAGGCTTACCGGTAAATATCATGGAAGCTATGGCCTGTGGATTGCCGATCGTGGCTATCGATAATCGCGGACATAGAGAATTAGTAGAAAATAATGTGAACGGCTGGGTATTTAAAAACCATGAAGCTTTAGAGTTCTCGGAAAAAGTTAAACATATGGCTGGTTTAATTGATGTTAGACAAGAACTCGGCATCAATGGAAGGAACATGATTATTAGAAAGTATAGTACCAATAAAGTCATTAAACAAAACAGTCAAATCTATCAGTCTTTTATGAGAGAAGGTGAGCTCGAGCAATGGGCGGTCCATTAAGAGTATTGCATGTAGTCGTTAACATGAACAGAGGTGGAGCAGAGACACTCATTATGAATTTATATCGCAACATAGACCGGACGAAGGTCCAATTCGATTTCCTCACCTGTAAAGAAGGGGTGTTTGATGAGGAAATAAAGCAATTGGGTGGAAAGATCCACCGGATTCCTTATATATCCGAAGTAGGACATAAGCAGTATATAAAAGGTTTGGATTCTTTCTTTCAGCAACACTCCCATTATAAAATTGTTCATTCCCATATGGACAAAATGAGTGGCTTCGTTCTCCGGGCAGCGAAACGGCAGGGGCTTCCGGTTCGTATTGCTCATAGTCATTCTACTAATAGTGAGGGCGGAATTGCTTCTAAAGTGTATAAATGGTATGCAGGAACTTATATTAATTCATCGGCAACACATTTAAATGCCTGTTCAAAATCAGCAGCTAAGTGGCTATTTCAAAAGGACAGTAGTAAAGCCATTATCATTAGAAATGGTATCGATAGTGAAAAGTTTTCATTCAATCCACTTATAAGAAATCAGATAAGAAGATCACTGAAAATTTGTGATAATACAATTGTCCTTGGCCATGTAGGACGGTTTTCTCCACCAAAGAATCATATGTTTTTATTAGAAATGTTTGCAGAATATGCAAAAATAAATACAAATTCTGCACTATTATTAATAGGAGATGGTCAACTACGCCATAAAATCGAGAGAAAAATAGAGGAATTAAATTTAGAAGGTAGAGTCAAATTACTAGGTGTAAGGGAAGATATTCATTCATTACTTCAGGGGATTGACATTTTTATATTTCCATCCTTATATGAAGGTTTACCTGTTACTTTAGTTGAAGCACAGTGCGCAGGGTTACCTTGTTTAATCTCAACCAATATTTCAAATGAAGTAGATATAAACATTGGCTTAATAAAGAATTTACCTAATAGGATAGAAGATAAAGGGGTGTGGGTGCAGTGCATAATGAAACAATCAGTAAAGCCTGATAAAAGGTTAATAAAAAAAGACATTTTAGATAGAAAAGGATTTGAAATTAAAGAAATTGCGAGAAATACCCAACAATATTATTTGGGTTTAGGGGGGATTGCAAGTTGAAGTTATTAACCATATTCACCCCGACCTATAATCGTGCATATTGCCTGCAACAGTGTTATGACAGTCTAAAACGACAAACGAATAAAGATTTTATATGGTTAATCATGGACGATGGTTCGACTGATAATACGAAAAAAATAGTCGATGAGTGGAAGAAAGAGGATTGTCTACAAATTCAATACCACTTCCAAAAAAATCAAGGAATGCACGGCGCGCATAATACAGCTTATAAGCTGATTAAAACAGAACTGAATGTGTGTATCGACTCTGATGATTATATGCCTGACGATGCAGTAGAAACCATCATTAATTATTGGAAGCAATATGGCAATGGCAATGAATCGGTAGGTGGCATCATTGGGCTTGACTCTTTCACCGACCGTAAAATAATCGGTTCGAAGTTGCCAACAAATCTAAAAACTTCGACATTATTCAATCTATACCTTAAACATGGGGTGACTGGGGATAAGAAGTTGGTGTATCGTTCCGAACTCACAAAAAAATATCCCTACCCTGTCTTTGAAGGAGAAAAATATGTCGGACTTGCTTATAAATATTATAAGCTCGACCAGGAGTATGAAATGCTCCTACTAAACAAAGTGCTTTGCTGTGTGGAGTACTTGCCTGATGGTTCTTCTAAAAACATGTTAAAGCAATATCGGAAAAATCCTCAAGGGTTCTCATTTTATCGCAAAGAACTGATGAAACTGTCGATTGCTAGTTTGTCTTTTAAGTACAAGCAAGCAATTCACTATGTTTCAAGTAGTGTAATGATGAGAAATTGGAAGTTCATCAGAGAGTCTCCTAATAAAGGGCTAACCATTCTAGCTTTACCATTGGGCCTTTTATTATTTACTTATGTAACTAGTAAAACAAGGGATGTTATGTATTAATATATTTCCTTTGAAAGGAAATGGTTATGACACAGTTATGGATGAATCTTGCTTTAGTATTCAGTTTAGCTTATTTTGCGAGGCTGGTAGGAGTCAAAATTCAAACGAATACGATGGTGATCAGTAGACCAAATTCATTTTTTGTATTTGGAGCGTTAGCATCACTCGTACTTGTATCAGGGTTGCGAGCAAATATCGGAGACACTTACTTTTATAAACATGCCTATGAAATTAATACATTCACATGGGAATTTGTTCAATCTCATAAAGATATAGGCTTTGCTTTTTTGCAAATGATATTAAAAAATGTTTCTGATGACCCTCAAGTGTTAATTTTTACGACAGCATTAATTACCAATACATTGATCGTAATCGTGCTATACAAATATTCAAGACTGTTGGAGTTAAGTTTGTATGTTTATATCACAGGTGGTTTGTTTTTAGTATCTATGAATGGTATAAGGCAGGTACTCGCAGCGGGAATAGCATTTACAGCATTGAAATATATTATGAATGGTAATTGGAAAAGATATACGGTAATTATCCTTATTGCATCATTGTTTCATCTAAGTGCTTTAATTTTGTTACCTATTTATTTTCTTGTTCAATTCAAGGCATGGTCAAAAGCTACCGTTGCACTTCTAATATTTGCAGTTGTTATCGTTGTAGGGTTTGATCAGTTTTCTTCGCTATTATTCTCGGCAATTGAGGATACTCAATATGGATACTATGAAAACTTTGATGAGGGTGGAGCTAGTATATTACGAGTTGCCGTATTTGGTGCGCCAATTATGATTGCCTACATCGGAAAAGATAAATTGAGGGAGATATTTCCACAAAGTGACTATATTGTAAACCTTTCTTTAATTGGCCTTGTTTTTATGATTGTATCGACTCAAAATTGGATTTTTGCTAGGTTCTCGATTTATTTCAGCTTATATCAGTTGATACTAGTCTCATGGGTAGTGAAATTATTCCGACCAAGAGATGAGAAAATGATCTACTTCGCAATTATCATCTGTTATTTCGCTTATTATTATTTCGAAAATGTCGTAAGTTTAAATATCGAATACCGAAGTGATTTTTTGATTTGGTAATTACTGGTTTCTAATGATTAAGAAAGTGGGGGTGTAGACATGGCTGTTTTAATAACAGGAGGGGCTGGATACATAGGCACTCACACCTGTGTAGAATTATTAAATGATGGTTATGAAATCATTGTTGTCGATAACTTTTCTAATAGTCAGCCAGAATCTCTAAGAAGGGTAAAGGAACTTACAGGTCGAGAATTCAAAACCTATGCGATTGATTTATTGGATGCCCAATCACTTGAAAGAGTGTTTACTGAAAACCTAATCTCATCAGTAGTTCATTTTGCTGGATTAAAAGCGGTTGGAGAATCTGTAGCTGACCCGCTCTGGTATTACAGGAATAATGTCATAGGAACGATCATATTGTGTGAGGTAATGAAAAAGTTTCAAGTGAAAAATATCGTATTTAGTTCATCAGCGACCGTATATGGTCAACCCGATCAAGTTCCAATTCGTGAAAATGCTTTATTAAAAACAACTAATCCATACGGAAGAACGAAGCACATGATTGAGGAGATTCTGAGAGATCTCTATATTTCCGATTCTTCATGGAGTGTAGCACTCTTAAGATACTTCAATCCGATCGGTGCTCATAAGAGTGGGATGATTGGAGAATCACCGAAAGGAATTCCAAATAATCTCCTCCCTTATATCTCACAAGTTGCGGTAGGAAGTTTGGATGAACTGAGAGTATTTGGAAACGATTATGAGACTAAAGATGGAACAGGAGTCAGAGACTATATCCATGTTGTGGATTTAGCGATTGGGCACGTTCGAGCTTTAGAAAAAATAGAATCATCAGACGGAGTACACACCTATAATTTAGGAACTGGAAAAGGATACAGTGTACTAGAAATGGTTGACACTTTTGAAGAAACTTCTGGGAAATCTATTCCTTACACTATTCTTGGAAGACGCCCTGGTGATATACCAATCTGTTTTGCGGAAACTACAAAAGCAAATGTAGAACTGGGGTGGAGAGCTGAACGAGGAATAGATGAAATGTGTGAAGATACTTGGCGCTGGCAATCCCTCAATCCAAATGGATATGAACAATCGAATACAGAAAGTGAAACTTCGGTGCCGAGTAAAGCAGCGGATTTTTTTGTTACTAAATAATGAGGAAGGGGTTAAAAATAATATGAAAAGATTATTAGATTTAGTTATTTCTATCCCATTATTACTAGTGTTCACTCCTTTGATGGTTTTAATATGCCTCCTTATACACTTTCAGATGGGATCGCCCGTATTTTTTAAACAGAAGCGTCCCGGATTGAATGGGAAGCCCTTTTACCTCTATAAATTCCGTACCATGAGTCATGCAACAGATGCTCAAGGAATGTTGCTTTCAGATGAAGAGCGGTTAACTGCATTCGGAGTAATTCTTAGAAAGTATTCTTTGGATGAACTGCCTCAATTGATCAATGTCGTTAAAGGACAGATGAGTATAGTAGGGCCAAGACCTTTATTAATGGAGTACTTAGAGCTTTACACAACTGAACAAGCGAAACGCCATAATGTTAAACCAGGGATCACTGGCTGGGCTCAAGTAAATGGAAGGAACGATGTTACTTGGGAATACAAGTTTAAATGCGATATTTGGTATATAGAGAATCATAATTTTTTGCTAGACTTAAAAATTATTTATATGACCATTTTTGAAGTTTCCAAAGCTCAAGGTATAAATATGGAAGGACAATCTACTACCGAATACTTTAATGGCAAAAATTAAGGGGGCATAGAGATGTCAACTAACAATAAGTTAAGAGTGATTCTGTTAGGTAAGAAATCATGGTCTGCTAAAGCTCTAAAATATTTAAATGATAACGGACATGATGTTGTGGCTGTAGTTGGACGAAATCCTAATGAAGAGTTAGATGCTAAGAAAGGTTCTTTAATAGAGCTAGCGAAAGAGTATGGCATATTAACCCCTAACCCAGAAGATTTATATGACTGGATTCAAAAACCTGATAATAGTCCTATAAATTTAAATAATATAGATCTAGTTATATCTTATTTATTTTGGAAAAAAATCAAGCCGCCTCTATTATCACTACCAAAAATTGGTGCAATCAATTTTCATCCTGCCCCTTTGCCAGATTACAAAGGACTAGGAGGATATAACGCTGCAATTCTTGATCAACGTAAAGACTATGGGGTTACGGCACATTTCATGAATGAAAAAATTGATGAAGGTACCATTATAAATAAGAAAATGTTTAATATAGATAAAGAAAATGAAACAGCGTTCTCATTAGAGTTAAAAAGTCAGGTAGTCATGTTTAAGTTATTTAAAGAAGTAATAGATAATGCTACTAACCCAGACTATTTGTTGAAAAAAACTAACACCGACACAAATAATCAGGGCATTTACATTAATAAAAAAATGTTTGAGGAAATGAAAATTATTCATCATACAGATTCAAAAGAAGAAATAGATCGCAAAATCAGAGCTTTTTGGTTCCCTCCATATGAAGGAGCAAAATTAAAAATAGGAAATGAATTTTATACATTACTTAATAATAATGTGCTCTCTGATGTGGCAAAAGTACTTCATTAAATATCTCATATATTTAGGAGAATACCATGTATATATGTAATGAAACAATAGACAAATTGGTACAAGAATCGAGAAAAAATACTAGAAAAAGAAGCCATCTACTTCTGCACGAGACCTCAGAGGATAAAATTCAATCAATGTTATTCGGCTTACAACCACTTACAAAAATTAGAGCACATAGACATTCTAATGAAACGGAGACGATTTGTTCCATTAAAGGTCAAATAGCCATATTTTTTTTCAATGACTCAGGAGAAGTAATAGATAGACGGTTGTTAAACCAAAAAAATATAATTTATAAATTCAACCCTAAGGTTTGGCACTCATACGTTTGCCTTGAGGAGGATACTGTGGGTTGGGAAATAAAGGAAGGTCCATATTTACCAGGAAAAGTTCAATTTGCTCAATGGTGTCCTGAAGAGAATGATTCAAATTTCATCTTTTTTCAACAACAGTTGATTGATTTATTGGAGGTGTCTAATGAAGAATTCAAGGATCTATCTTTCTCCACCTCACATGACGGGGAATGAACAAATGTATATTAATGAAGCGTTTGAGTCCAACTGGATTGCACCGCTTGGTAAGAATGTAGACATGTTTGAAAAAGAAATAGCAGAGTATGTAGGAGCTAAAGGAGCGGTCGCTGTCAGTTCAGGTACAGCAGCCATCCATTTAGCTCTTTCTTTATTAGATGTAAAACGAGGTGACCATGTATTCTGTTCCACCTTCACCTTTGTAGCTAGTGCGAATCCAATTTTATATAAGGGGGCCGAACCAATATTTATTGACTCGGAACCCGAGACGTGGAATATGTCTCCACAAGCTTTAGAAAGAGCACTCTACGATGCTTATAAGGAAAGAAAATTACCTAAAGCAGTCATTATGGCCAATATATACGGGCAATCAGGAAAAATGAAGGAATTGATGGCGCTTTGTGACCACTATCAGGTTCCGATCATTGAAGACGCCGCCGAATCACTTGGTTCAACTTATCATGAAAAACACAGTGGGACCTTCGGTGAGTTTGGAGTCTATTCGTTCAATGGAAATAAAATCATAACCACTTCCGGCGGAGGCATGCTCGTATCCAATGATTTAAAAAAACTGGAAAAAGCCCGCTTCCTAGCTACTCAAGCCAGAGATCCGGCTGTTTATTATCAGCACCATGAAGTGGGATATAACTATCGAATGAGTAATATTCTTGCTGGTGTTGGGAGAGCGCAATTAAAAGTGATCGAGGATCGTGTCACGGCGAAAAGAGAAGTGTTTGAGCGGTATAACTACTTATTATCTGATGTAGCAGGCATAGACTTTATGGCTGAACTCCCCCAAACGAGATCAAACCGGTGGCTGACTGTCTTTACTATGAATCCACTGGAAATAGCGACAGAGCCTATTGAGGTTCTGAAAGCTATGGCTGAACAAAATATCGAAGCTCGGCCGGTATGGAAGCCACTCCATATGCAGCCATTATATTTAAACACACCTTACTATTCTCATTTGGAAAATGAAGATGTATCCAAACAATTGTTCGAAACTGGTATCTGTCTTCCATCTGGATCAAACTTGTTAGAAATCGAACAGGTAAGAGTTGTCAATTGTTTAAAAGAATCGGTAAAAGGAGCGAAGCGAAAAGAAGGTATCTTCTAATAAATAAAATTGAGGTATCCATAAATGATAGGAACTAACATTCATTATATTCGAAAGCGAAGAGGTTTATCCTTATCTGATTTGGCGGAACGAGCAGGTATATCAAAATCTTATTTGAGCAATATTGAACGAAACTTAAATCAAAATCCATCTGTTCATCTCATGGATAATATTGCTAAAGTGTTAAGGGTAGATCTATTAGTCTTGATAAACAAAGAACTTCCTAAAAATACTCCACAACCACTTGAAGATGAGTGGATCACATTTATTAACGATTTAAAGCAATCTGGTATAGAAAAAGAGCAACTACAAGAATATAAGAAATTAATTGCATTTATCCAATGGGAAAACACAACCGGTAAAGAAAACTAAATATCTAAAAAAATATAGAGGTGAGAATTTGGATCAAGAGAGAGCAATACCAAAAATTATTCACTACTGTTGGTTTGGAGGAAAAGAAAAACCTAAAATCGTTAAACATTGCTTAAAAAGCTGGGATAAGTATTTGAGCGACTATGAACTAAAAGAATGGAACGAGCAAAATTTTGATATATATAGTAACAAATATGTAAAAGAAGCGTACGATGCTGGGAAATTTGCATTTGTCAGTGACTACGTTCGATTATTTGTTCTTTTCTATGAAGGTGGCATTTATTTAGATACTGATGTAGAAGTATTTAAGCCTTTTGATGACTTATTATTTAATGAATCTTTTTGGGGTTTTGAGCAAGAAAATTATATTGCTACTAGTACCATTGGAGCTAGAAAACACCATTCGTTTATTAAACGATTTTTGGATACTTACGAAGAAAAAAATTTCATCAATGAGAGCGGTGCTTTCAATCTTGTAACTAACGTTGCAGCAGTGACTGATTTGCTGAAAGGAAAAGGATTAATATTAAATGGTGAATATCAATATATAGAGGGTGTTGGCGGATTTTATCCTCAGACTTACTTTTCTCCATTTGATTATATTAACTATAGGAGACTGAATGATGAGACAACTTACGCAATGCATTATTTTCATAAAAGTTGGATGCCAGTGAATGTGAAAATAAAAACCGGCATAAAAAGAACGTTGAGCAGTGTAATAGGTGGAAGTAATATTTATAAGCTTAGAAGGTTAATGAATAAGTAATAAGGGGTTATGAAGATGAAGCTAATAAGAAAACTTATTACTACCTTGGCTAGTGAAAGAAAAAACAGAGGATTCTACTTTACTTTTGTTATGAATACCGTGCATTGTATTGGAATATTTAGAGGGGTTTTCTTCAAGGTTCTGTATTTAAACCAAATCGAATGCTCGATCTTTTCCTTGCAATCGAACAGTAGTATTGAAATCTTTAATCGTTCTTCAAAAGTAACTATAGGCAAGTTCGTATTTATAAGGAAGAATGCTAGTTTACGCGTTGATTATAAGGGACATTTAAAGTTGGGAGACCATGTATTCATTAATGATAATTGCAATATTAATTGTGTGAATAAGGTAACTATAGGCAGTTATTCAAAAATCGCCTCTGGGGTTTCCATTAATGATCATGATCACAATTACAAACAATCCAATGGTGATCACTTATTAAAGGGCGAAGTCCATATCGGTAAAAATGTTTGGATAGGCTCTAACGTTACAATCCTTCGAAACACCACTATAGGTGATAATTCAGTTATAGCAGCTGGGAGTGTAGTGAAAGGGAATATCCCTGATAATACAGTTTTTGTTATTAAGCGTGAGAACAAACACATACCGATTGAAGAGAAGCGAAAGGTGCAGGAAATCTCATGAAAAAAAAGATATTGATAACCGTGTACAATATGGAGATTGGCGGTATTGAACGGAGTTTAATTAATATGTTAAAGTCTTTTGATTATACGCGATATGAAGTTGACCTTCTAATATTTGAACATAAAGGGGAATTCATGAGATTGATTCCAAGTCAAGTAAATGTCCTTCCTCAATTGGATGCCTATTCTTTCTTTAGGAATTCTTTGAAACTATGCCTTTTAAACAAGCAATTCATAATTTTTTTCATTAGAATCTGTAGTAAAATTCAAGCTCTTATAAAATCTATAAGACTTAAATTAGAGGAAGGACCAGGATATATCCAAATGCAGCTTACTATGAAGTACGCTGCGCTTTTTTTACCTAAAATTAAGGGCAATTACGATGTGGCAATAAGTTACGCATGGCCACATGATTTAGTAGCTGAAAAAGTAAATGCTGATCTAAAAATAGCTTGGATTCATACGGATTACAGCAAGTTAGAAATCGATCACCCATTAGATCTGAAGGTGTGGAAGAAATTTAGTAGGATTATATCCATATCAGAAGATGTCACGAATTCCTTTTTATCCAGCTACCCGTCCCTGCACTCACGAATTCATTTGATAGAAAACATATCGTCTGCAGATATTGTCAATCAGATTGCTGAGGAATCGATAGTAGATAATGACTTCAATAAACAAAACTTTACTATTTTGTCAGTAGGAAGGTTGTCATATGTTAAGGGATATGATCTTGCTGTAAAAGCTTTAAGAGTATTACACGATAAAGGATATACCAATATTCAATGGAATATTGTTGGATATGGAGGCTATAAGGAAGAGCTTCAAGATTTAATAAAAGAAAATCAGTTAGAATCCAGTTTTAAATTGTTAGGAAAAAAAGAGAACCCATATCCATATATAAAAGCATGTGACTTATACGTCCAGCCATCAAGATACGAAGGAAAAGCAGTGACTGTAACTGAAGCAATGATATTAAAGAGACCGATAATAATAACGAATTATCCAACTGCGAAAAGTCAAATCCAAGATAAAGTCAATGGTTTAATATGTGAAATAGATGCAGTCAAAATTGCTCAAACTATTGAAATCCTGTATAAAGATGAAACTTTAAGGCGAAGCTTTTCCTTCAATATTGATGTAGCATCTTTAAACAATATGGGGGAACTGGAAAAATTATATGAACTAATTGATAGTAATAAAGAGAACCAAACCTACAGTAAGAGGAAGACTATATGATCACAAAAGAAAGAGGTTTGAAACCTAAAGTCTCTGTGATTGTACCTGTCTTTAATGCTCAAGATCATATAAGAGATTGTATAAAGTCACTCTTGGACCAAACCCTGTATGATTGTGAATTTCTATTTATTAATGATGGCTCTAGAGATCACAGCAGGCAAATTATAGAGGAATATAAGAATAAGGAGCGAAGAATAAAGCTTATAAATCAGGAAAACAAAGGAGTGAGTTCAGCTAGAAATAACGGACTAAGTTCAGCTTCAGGTGATTATATTGGGTTCGTTGATGCTGACGACTTTGTTGATAAGGAGATGTTTAGCACTCTCTATCAGTCCGCAAAGACGTCGAACGTGGATCTTATACTTTCTAACTTAAAAGGAGAAAATCAACAAGAAACACAGGATTATCCGTTTCCCTTCAATCGCGATATCGATAGTGGCTACTTGTTTTCCTATCTATTAGAGAATGAAAACTGTAATACGGTGTGTAATAAATTATATAAAAGTAGAGTAATTAAAGAAAATGAGATTAGATTCCCAGAACATCTAGCGTTAGGGGAAGACGGAATTTTTAATTTGTTATATGTGAGTAAGGCCAGTGCGTTTCGATATATTAATTATTTAGGTTATTTTTACAGGGAAGTAATTGGAAGTGCAACGAGAAACATCAAGAACATTGATTATTTTGAAGGATCTCTACAAATCTATAACTTAACCTTGCCAATGAACTGTTTAAAACAATCAGATGTTGATGAAGTAAATTTACTACGTTCGAAGAAATTAATCAAAAATGTGATTTCCTATACTTATCTTTATTTTTCTTCATCAGAAGAACTTACACTACTGAATAGATTTATCTATATACGGAGAATGATTTCACACGAAGATGTAAGAAAGGCATTAGCAAATGTGTATCAAATTTTGTCTAGAGACTTAGGTAGGTATGAGAAATACTTGCTAGAAATGATTAAGTTGAAATCTACGATAGGAGTTTTTATCCTAACATCTTATAGCAGACTTCGAAATCAGTAACAGTTGGAGGTAAACGAATGAAGTACTTAATGTTTTTCCATGGAGGAAGTAAAAATAGAGGTTGCGAAGCTATTGTACGAACAACGAATAATATTATCAAAGAAACGATCGAGGATGCTGAGGTTTATTTGGTATCTAAAGACCCTGAGACAGACAAGGTCATTGATAATCTTGATGATATCTATGATGGGTCAAATTGCTCGATTAACAAATTTTCGTATGATTGGTTTGTTTCTTCTTTCAGAGTAAAAATGTTTAATGATGAAACGTTTGCCTTAAGGAAAATCCACCATAACATCATTAAGCAAATAAAGGACGTAGACGTGTGTTTATCGATTGGCGGGGATAATTATTGCTATGGAGAACAGCCAGGTATTTATGAGGTCGATAAAAGAATAAAAGCTGAGAGTAAGAAATTAGTTTTATGGGGCTGTTCTATAGGGGAAGAGGATCTTTCACCAGCCAAAATAGAAGACCTTAAGTTGTTTGATTTAATCGTTGCAAGAGAGTCGTTGACTTATAATCTATTGAAAAGTGCAGGACTCGATAAAGTAGAATTATGTGCTGATCCAGCTTTTACTTTAGATAAAGAGGAATTACCGCTTCCTGAAGGATGGAAGATAGGAAACACGATTGGATTTAATTTCAGTCCTCTCGTATGTAAAAAAAATAAAGAGTCGAAAGAAGCTGTCAAGGATTTATTGCAATTCATCATGGATACGACGGACAGTACTATAGCGTTAACTCCTCATGTAATCTCTGAAGGGAATAACGATCATGAAATATTATCAGAGATTTGTACCCACTTTAGGAATACGGAAAGAGTTATTCTTTTGCCGGATCACCTAACAGCCGCGCAGTATAAAGGGTATATATCAAGGATGCGAATGTTTATAGGGGCAAGGACGCACGCAACGATTGCAGCATATTCTAGCTGCGTTCCAACCATGGTACTAGGATATAGTATTAAATCTAAAGGGATCTCGGAAGATATTTTTGGAGACCAAAAACTAGTGTTAAATATCAATGATCTTTCGGACTCTCAAAAATTAATGGATACATTTAGGGTTCTCCTTAATGAAGAAGCAGAATTGAAGTGGCAGTTGGAGCAACGTATACCAGGGATTAAAAGAATGTCTTACAAAGCTGCTGAACATCTTAAAAATATGACTGCTTTAGTGTAGGTGATGTTAATGAAAAAGAAGTTATTATTTGCTATACCTAGCTTGTCAGCAGGTGGTGGTGAGAAAAGTTTAGTCACCCTGTTATCACAAATCGATTATGAAAAATATGAAGTCGATTTATTTTTATTTAATCATGAAGGTATATTTATGGATTTACTCCCCAATGAAGTGAACGTTCTTCCTTTACCAGAATCGTATAAAGTATTTTCATTTCCTTTATTGAGGGCTGTATCAGGATTATTTCTTCGACGTCAACTGCAACTCATTAACCAGCGATTTTTATATGCTTGTAAATATAGAGGTGCTAGCAATGTAGCTATTAGAGAACAATCAAATTGGAAATATCTTTCTAACTCTTTTGAGAATCTAAATAAAGCCTATGATGTAGCGATTGGATTTCTAGAAAAGTCTTCGACATATTTTATCGTTGATAAGGTTATGGCCAAGAAGAAAATCGGATGGGTGCATATTGATTACGATCACTTAGGGATGGACCCTGACTTTGACATTCATTATTTTAAGAAACTGGACCATATTGTAACTGTTTCGGAAGAGTGTGGTGAGATTTTAAAAAGGCGATTTCCTTCTGAAAACCATAAAGTAGAAGTAATTTATAATATTGTTTCTCCCTTACTAATTAATAAAATGGCTAACTTAGTAAAAGAAGACGTCTATCAAAAAAATAAAGATGAAATCCACATATTATCTATTGGAAGACTTCATCCTCAAAAAGGGTATGAGATTGCTATTGATGCTTGTAAGAAGCTAGTCGATTCAGGAATAAATATTAAATGGCATATTATCGGGGATGGGGAAGAGCGAGGAAGACTGACTCATTTGATAAAAGAAAATCGAATAGAAGACCATTTTAAATTACTAGGTTTAAAGTCCAATCCTTATCCATATATCAAACAAGCGGATATATACGCTCAGACCTCCAAGTTTGAAGGGAAATCAATAGCCATTGATGAAGCAAAAATTTTGCAAAAACCAATTTTAATTACGAATTACAGCACTGCAAAAGACCAAATTCAAGACAATGTAGAGGGGCTAATTGTGAATATGACTCCTCAAGCAGTCATGCAAGGCATTTTAAAACTTATTGAGGATCATCAATTAAGAAGTCAGTTTGAAATGAACTTATCTCAAAAGAAACTAGGAACAGAGAGTGAAATTAATAAATTATATCAAATATGTAACTAGGTGATAGAAATGAAGAAAAAAATACTATTTGTTATGCATTCTTTGCATTGTGGAGGAGCAGAAAAATCTCTAATCTCCCTATTGGAAAGTATTAATTATACGCATTATGAGGTAGATTTATTACTATTCAAAAAAGAAGGCATTTTTTTAAGTAAAGTCCCAGAAGAAGTTAACCTGCTTGATGAACCTGTTAACTATAAATTATTTGACATGCCTATTAAAAAAGCCGTTTTCCATTGCTTAAAGGAAGGTAAGTTGACTACTGCGATAAACAGAGTACAAGCAGGATATATTTTTAAGTACGAAGCCAATCGTGCTAAATGTGATCAGAAAGTATGGAAATATGTTTCGAAATCCATCAAAGGACTAGAGACTTATTATGATATGGCTGTTGGTTACCTGGAGAAGGCTCCAATCTATTTTATCAATGAAAAAGTAACTGCTAAAAAGAAGATTGGTTGGGTACACACGAATTATTCAAATTCGGGAATGGATAGCACTATCGATTACCCTCATTATGAAAGTCTTGACTATATTGTAACTGTATCTGGGCTGTGCAAAGAGTCATTAATTGAAAACTTTAAAAAACTATCAGAAAAAATTACTGTTATCCATAATATACTTTCTCCTTCTATCATTAATAAAATGTCATTAATCAAAAATGTTGAGACCGAAATGGATGATGAAGCAATAAAGATTGTTACTGTAGCAAGGCTTTGTCATGTGAAAGGAATTGATATAGCCATTCGTGCATGCAGGTTGCTTATAGAAAATGGATATAACATTGAATGGTATGTACTAGGTACTGGATCGAAAGATGAAATTGAAGAATATGAAAAACTTATTCAAAAAGAAAATCTTCAAAAATCATTTATATTACTCGGAGTAAAGGACAATCCGTACCCCTATATTAGAAAAACGGATATCTATGTACAACCTTCACGCTATGAGGGAAAGTCTATAGCTATTGAAGAAGCAAAGATTTTAAATAAACCTGTTATCATCACTAATTTCAGCACTTCTAAGGATCAAATTGAAGATGAATATAATGGTCTGATCGTAGAAATAGATCCTCATTCAGTCTTTCACGGAATAGTAAGGATGATTGAAGAAGATCACTTTAGAGATCGCTTAATCACCAATGTGCAATCTGAGCAATTAGGGAATGAACATGAAATTAAAAAATTCTATGCATTATTTAATTAAAAGAGCTTAAGGTATGCATTTCCTGCCATAGGTTCTTTTTCGTTTATGAAGAGAGGGAAGAAAATGGTTCAACTTGTTAGTTTTTTGGTGTTAGCGTTGATGAGTATAGTTGTAATTATCGATCTTGTCCCTAAGTTCAAAGAGTGGATTAAGCGAATACACATTGGTAGATACACAGATAAGAAGAAATGGAATGAGGAAATATCAAAAAAAGGAGCGCTATGGTTAGTAAAGACACCTAAAATTAAGGTTACAGACAACACTAGACTGATTTTATTAGACATGGTTAAAGGGAATTACTCTAAAAATAATATTCAGTATTGGCAAGAAGCCTCTTTATTACTAGGCATGACAGAGTATATCAACAATAATAAAGCACCAGATGCTGTTAAGAACGTATTTGGTTTACTGAAACGGAAATTCGATCAACATGGGGATTGGCGAGAGAAACCTGAGACCGTTGATGCTGCCATATTAGCCTATGCCCTTATGAAGGTGAATTTTATCAATATTGATAATTATAAGAAAGCACTTGATGAGATATGGGAATTAATTAAAGGTCACATAGGAGACGACGGTACAGTTCAATATCGAAGATCGATGAAGAACTATCGATATGTAGACACAATTGGTTTCATATGCCCATTCTTGGTCTGTTATGGATTGAGATATAAAAATAATAAGTGTATAGATTTGGCAGTACGGCAAATTAAAATGTACGAAAAGTATGGAATGTTGAATGATTTCCAAATCCCTTATCATGCTTATCATACAAAAAATAAACTACCTCTAGGGATAAATGGATGGGGGAGAGGACTAGGGTGGTATGCAATCGGACTTATCGATACTTGGAATGAACTACCTAATGGCACTGCGTATAAGGAAGAAATGGAAAAAAGTGTACGGGAGTTCGCACGGGTCATTTTAACTTATCAACAACAAAATGGAAGCTGGACATGGACGATTATTCGTGATGAATCTAATCCTGATTCGTCAGCGACCGCAACCCTGGCATGGTTTTTATTAAACGCATCAAAAATTAAAGATATCTCTACACAATGCAAAAAAGGACTAAATATGTCTTTAGATTATCTTATGAAGGTTACAAGGAAAAACGGAGAAGTTGACTTTTCACAAGGGGATACGAAAGACATAGGTGTTTATTCCGGTTTATTTACGATTCTCCCTTTTACTCAGGGATTCTGTATAAGAACGGTAAATAAGGATGTGTTTTAATATGATAAGAATAAGTATTAACGTTGTAAATTATATGCTTAGGAAGGGTCTACTTACCTTTAAAAATAGACCAAGAGATGCATGGCTATATACAAAACAGCAAACGCAAACTAAGCACTATAAATCTAATTTGAGAGGAAGGCTTGGCAATTACCATTTATATTATATCTTTGTAAAATCTGATATTAATCTAAAACAATCACCTAAGTTCTTAGAAGTTAAACCTGCGACACTAAGTACAGCTGTTTTTATATTTGAAAGTAAAAATTTATTACTGTCAAGATTAAAATGAGAATTAAACATTCACTTCTTAATATAGGCGTAGGTTTAGGAAATCAGGTTATCATTACAGCCTTAAGCTTTATTTCCAGAACGGTATTTGTCACGTACTTAGGAGTAGAGTACTTAGGGTTAAATGGGTTATTTACAAGTATATTGGCGATGCTTGCTTTGGCGGAAGCAGGTATTGGCTCTAGTATTATGTATAGCTTGTATAAACCCGTAGCTGATGATGATCGTGACAAAATTTCCGTACTTATGAAGCTTTATAAAAATGCCTACTTAGTCATTGCAGTAGTTGTACTTTTGTTAGGTTTGTCCTTAATGCCTTTTCTCAAGTATTTTATCGGTAATACGCAAATTGAACATGTGAATTTTATTTACCTAATATTTCTGCTAAATACTGTAGCCCCATACTTATACATGCATAAAAATTCTTTCTTAAATGTGTGTCAGAAAGGCTATATTGTAACAGGATTTTATTCTGTTTCATCCATAATTTCAACATCTTTAAAAATTGCTATTTTATATTACACTCAAAATTTTATTTTGTATTTATTAGTTGAGAGTTTTATAACCATCACTTCAAGTGTTGTTTTAGCACTAATTGTCAATAACAAGTATCCATTTCTAAAGGAAAAGGTTAGAGCTAAATTGGATCCTGAGACGAAAGCAGGGATCGTCAAAAATGTAAAAGCTATTGTATTACAAAATATTGGCGCATATCTCGTATTAGGAACGGATAATATCATTATATCTTCTTTTGTAGGGATTGCAGCAGTTGGGATTTACTCGAATTATAAAATGCTGATCGACATTAGCAGGACGTTTATTAATCAAATATTTAATAATATCTATCACAGCGTAGGCAACTTAGTAGCCAATGAAAATATGGAAAAAATCTATAGTATTTATAAGGTGTACAGGCTCGTGAACTTTTGGCTTTACGCTTCTATAACGATCACGATGTACATTATGTTAGGTCCTTTTATAAAAGTCTGGCTAGGTGATGGTTACTTAATGGATGGAGCAACGGTACTATTATTAATGCTAATCTTTTATGAAAAAGGTATGAGAAATGCAATTACAACAGTGAAGACCACATCAGGAATTTTTCACTCAGATCGTTTCGCACCTCTGGTTCAGGCGGCAATCAATTTAGGGTTATCTATTACTTTAGTACGTTATATAGGGATAACCGGTGTGTTCGTGGGAACATTAATCAGTTCAGTGTTCGTTCCTTTTTGGACGACGCCCTACCTCGTATATAAGAAAGTTTTCAAATTACCATTGGTTCATTATTTTGGGATGTACTTTCTTTACTTGGTAATAGGTGTAGGGACTTACTTTATAACAGATTATAGTTCAAGTTTTATAGATGGTGACAATTTTGGATTATTAATTTTGAAAGGGATTATTTGTTTCCTAATCCCTAATGTTATCTTTGTGCTAGTATTTATGTCTACAACAGAGTACAAATATATAATGAATGTGCTCAAGGCACTCTACAGTAAATTCTTTTTTAAGCTAGTTGCTAATAAACAAAATTGATAGTAATGGATAGATGGTTGGTTATAGGTTTCGGAACAATTGCTAAAATTCTTGTTTTTTGTAGAAATTAGCTTGCAACTAATACGAAAATGTAGTAAGTTCTTTATATAGAACAAACGTGATTGATAACACAAATAAATTTCTATTACTAAATTTATTTTTTTATTTAAAAGTTCTCTATTAAGAATATATTCATTTAATTGGAGAGATAATCATGAGTGCGATTGCTGGAATTTATAACAAAAATCAACAGCAAATTCCTACAGAATTTGGGCAGGCGTTAATGAATTCACTTTCCAAGTTCCCAGCTGATGATATACGAACTTTAGAGAAAGAGAATGTATTTTTAGGATGTCATGCCCAGTGGATCACTCCAGAACATGTTGGAGAAACATTACCATATTACGATCATGATCGAAAATTAGCTATTACAGCAGATGCAGTTATTGATAACCGTAATGAACTGTTCGAAATGCTACAAATTAACAAATTTCTTAGAGAAGGCATGTCAGATAGTGAATTGATTTTATATTCTTACCATAAATGGGGTGAAAATTGTCCAAAGTATTTAATAGGTGATTTTGCTTTTATGATTTGTGATGAGCTGCAGAAGAAGTTATTCGGAGCTAGAGACTTTTCTGGCAGCCGAACACTCTATTATAATCAGAATCAATCTCAATTTTCTTTCTGTACTATAATAGAACCCTTGCTATCTCTCCCTGGTACTAAAAAAGTCCTGAATGAAGAGTGGTTAGCTGAATTTTTGGCTATCTCAAGTGTAATCGAGACAGTAGATACCTTTACTACACCTTATAAAGGTATTAAACAATTACCTCCCTCACATTCTATTACAGTCGTAAATAATGAAGTTTCACTCAAGAGATATTGTATATTACAGGGTGAAAAATTAAAGTTAAAAACCAATGAAGAGTATGAAGAAGCATTTAATGAAGTATTTCATAGAGCAGTGGAGGATCGGTTACGTACACATAAAAAGGTAGGTTCACACCTTAGCGGAGGGCTTGATTCTGGGGCGGTAGTTAGCTTTGCTGTAAATTCTTTACGTGATAAAAATAAAACACTCCATACATTTAGTTATGTACCTCCAAAAGATTTTTATGATTTCACTCCTAAATATAGAGTAGCTGATGAAACATCCTTTATAAAATCTACTGTGAGCTATGTAGGAGGGATAAAAGATCATTACTTGGATTTCAAAAGTAAAAGTCCATTAGATGAAGTGGATACATTTCTAGAGATTCTTGAAACACCATATAAATTTTTTGAAAACTCCATTTGGTTAAAAGGGATATTTGAGAAGGCACAAGAAAAGAATATCGGAATTCTTTTGAACGGTGGAAGAGGGAACATGACTATTTCTTGGGGACCAGCTTTGGAATACTATGGTGTACTTTTAAAAAGATTGCAATGGGTCAAACTTTTAAAGGAATTAAGGCTCTATAGTAATAATCTACAAGTCAATAAATCTCGGTCTTTATCTTATGTTATTAGATTAGCTTTTCCGCAAATAAATAAAGTTTCACCAAAAGTCGATAAATACCATTCATTAACACTAATAAATAGTGAATTTGCTCAAAGAACTGATGTATTTAACAATATTAAATCTCATGGAATTGATGAGAATAAAGCAACTTTACCTAATATATTTGAACAAAAGAAAAGTCATTTTGAGGAATTATTTCATTGGAATGCAACAAATACAATGGGAACAAAATTATCATTGCGTCACTCTATTTGGAAGCGTGACCCAACTAATGATTTACGTGTAATTCGATTTTGTTTATCTGTTCCAGAAAGTCAATTTGTTCAAAAAGGTTTAGACAGAGCTTTAATACGTAGATCTTTAAAGGGAAAGCTCCCAGAAGATATTCGTCTCAATCAGTTGTATCGAGGTGTACAGGGAGTTGATTGGGTTCACCGCATGACACCAGCGTGGAATATGTTTGTAGATGAGCTTGAAGAACTTAAGAACGATAATCATATTTTTGAGTATTTAAATGAGAAAGTTGTAAATTCTGCCATTGAAAAAGTTAAAGATGGTCCAAAACCGGAATATGCACTTGATCCTTACTTTAGGATTGCAATTCGTAGTTTAATAGTCTATAGATTTCTAAAAAAATTTAATTGAAAGGGGGTGAACTTATTGAAAAAAGATTGGAAAGCACCTACTTTGGAAGTTCTTTCTGTTGATATGACAATGGCTGCCGGTTACGAAGGTTACCATGATGAAGCTTATAATGGAGAGCCTGCTTATGGTCCACACCACGAGTCATGAATTATTCTAAATTATTTTACATCCCCTCATACAGAAGTATGAGGGAAACCCATTTCACTTACGTCTTTTTCAATTTTAACTGTTTTTCTTATCTAGAATTAACTTCTTGACTTTGTCTGGTAGGTGACAATATGACAACTAAAAAAGATTATTCTTATAATGCCTTTGGTTTAAATATATCTAGTGAAACCAGTCTTTTAGAGCTCATCCCTAGTACGAAATCTAACTTAATGCCTGATCTAAAAATTAGAAAAAAGAATCTTGATCCAGAATGGTCCTATTCTACAATCTCAAATGATCAAGTATTTGTAAAAAAAAATATGCTCATGTTCAAGGTTAGTGGAGTAGCCACTTATCTTATTGAGAACGGTGGATATATATACTTTCATCCAACTGAAAAAACAAATTTTGATCAGGTGCGTATATATATATTGGGCACCTGCATGGGAGCCATCCTTCTCCAAAGAAAAATCCTCCCCCTCCACGGAAGTGCCATAGCCATTGATGGCAAAGCCTACGCCATCGTCGGAGATTCAGGGGCAGGGAAATCAACACTAGCTTCAGCCTTTTTGGATAAAGGATATCAATTATTAAGTGACGATGTCATCCCGGTCTCGTTTTCAGAAGAAGGGATTCCGATAGTTACTCCAGCGTACCCTCAACAAAAGCTGTGGCAAGAGAGTATGGACCAGTTTGGAATAGAGTCTTGCAACTATCAACCTATTTTCAATCGAGAGACAAAATTCAAGGTCCCAGTTGCCGAAAAGTTTTGTGATGAATCGCTGGCACTAGCAGGGATTATTGAGCTGAAAAAATCTGAAGGAAATCAAATTAAGTTTGAACCGATTGAAAATTTACACAGATTAAGTACGTTGTACAAGCATACGTACCGTAACTTTATTATTCCTAGAGCTGGGTTAACGGAGTGGCATTTTCAGACGTCTGCGAAAATCATCAGTAAGATTGAGATGCATAAGCTTCAACGTCCAATTTCTACATTCACAGCTCATAAACTGACCGATGTTATTTTATCTACAATACGTAAGGAGGAAGAAGTAATATGAGCCAGACGCTAGTATCAACGCAATGGGTCAGCCAAAAAGAAGGCAACATTGTAAGTGATATGAATGGAGAAAGGGTAATGCTGAGTATTGAAAATGGAAAATACTATAATCTCGGTGAGCTCGGAGGAGAGATTTGGGACTTAATTGAAGAGCCAATTCCTATCAATCAAGTAATTGAGAGACTACTATACCAGTATGAAGTGGAAAGAAATGTGTGTGAAGTTCAGGTTCAGAATTTCTTAAACCAGCTTTATAATGAAAACTTAATAGCAATTGAAGAAAAGACTTCAAGTTAACAATTGTAAGGAAGGAATTTATGGTATGAAAAAGCTAAGAACTTTTTTGTCTATGGATACACAAATGAAGAAATTGTTGCTGGAGTCTTTTTTTTATCTGGCTTGGGCTAGAATTCAGAAACAGGGATCTTTTTCTAAGTTGTCTCCCACCCTAGGAGTACATATGGAAGAGACCGCCTTTAATAAAGATCTGCTTCATAAAGAGTTGCTCTCTCAAATATCGAGCGCCTTGTATTTAACTAGCCGCTATACATTTTGGGAAAGTCAGTGTCTCGTCAAGGCGCTGGCCGCGATGAAAATGCTTGAGAAGCGTCAGATTGAAAGTACGTTGTATTTAGGAACTGCTAGGGATAACAATGGCGAAATGGTCGCACATGCTTGGTTGCGTAGTGGAACGTTTTACGTAACAGGGTCTGAAGGGATGGATCGCTATACAGTAGTAGGGAAGTTCGCAAAAACGGTTGGAGGAGGGAAGGCATGACTCTCGATCTGTCTAATGTACCTAAGGAATTGAAACTGATCATGGAATTGTTGAAAGCTGAAACGAAAGTAGATATCCAAAGCATCCAATCAAAGTGGTTTAAAGATGTTAATTGGAAGCTATTTATCAAACAATCCCTGCACCACCGTGTCTTTCCTATTCTCCATTCCAAAGTAGAGGCTGTAAAAGATGGGCTGATCCCCTCTTTTGTCATCGAGCGTCTTTCTTTTGAATATAAGCGAAATACTTTTCAAATGCTTCAGTTAAGTGGTGAAATGGAGCGGGTCAGTCGTTTGTTTTCTCAACATGAGGTCAGAACAATATTCTTGAAGGGACCTATGCTCGCACATGAGCTGTACGGTGATCTATCGCTAAGGACATCGGGAGATTTGGATGTTCTGATTCCTATAAATAAACTGACTCAAGCAGAGGATCTTTTGGAAAGGCAAGGCTATGAAAAAGACGATTATATTCAAACGGTTTTAAATGACTGGAAATGGAGACACCATCATGTCACTTATGTTCATCCGAAGAAAAAAATAAAAATTGAACTGCATTGGAGATTAAATCCCGGTCCAAGTAAGGAGCCGGATTTTGAGAGCCTCTGGAACCGTAAAAC
>NZ_JRNX01000440.1 GCF_000786645.1 Halobacillus sp. BBL2006 | reverse complement strand
GAGCTTCCTCAGACTCCGTCTTCCGGGATCTCACCGATCATGTTCATCCCACAGGAGTCTTGCCAGTTCCCCAACCACCTTTTCAAAAATAGAAGGACGGAACAGAAGATCAAATGGAAGGCGTTTGTATTAAATTTTAACGTAAGAGCTGACCATCCATAGTGAAGGTCCGTTAGCTAAACTAAAACAACCCCATTCGTCACTATAAAAGTCTCGAAACTGAGTCTTCCAGGTGGGGTAGCTATAATTGAATAAGAAAATCGCCAATGAAATTTAACACAGGCAAAGGATAAGGAGGGATTTGAATGATGTACGACACACTAATTAAAAATATCGGTCAGCTGATCCTACCTAAAAAGGGTCCGTTAAAAGGGGAAGCGATGAAGCAGCTCCACGTACGAGAACAGGCGGCCCTTGCATGGAAGAACGGGAAGGTGGCCTGGATTGGTGATACAAAGACAGCCTCTCAAATCGAAGCGAAAGAGGTGATCGACGCACACGGACGACTCGTTACCCCTGGACTTGTTGATCCACACACCCATCTTATCTTCGGAGGTTCACGTGAAGAGGAACTTGCCTTAAAGCAGGCAGGTGTCCCTTATCTAGAAATATTGGAAAAGGGAGGCGGCATTCTATCTACTGTAAAGGCGACGAAAAAAGCTACAGAGGAAGAGCTGTTAAAGAAAGGGAGATTTTTCTTAGAACGAATCGCTTCCTACGGTGTAACAACGTTGGAAGCTAAAAGTGGATATGGCTTAGATAAAGAAACTGAGCTCAAGCAGTTGAACGTTGTTAAACACTTGAACGAAGAAGGGGCCCTGGATATTATTCCTACGTTTCTAGGACCGCATGCGATCCCGCCTGAATATAAATCAGATCCTGAAAGCTTTCTATCAGAAATGATCGCTTTACTAGAGGAGATCAGTCGTAAGGATTTAGCCGCATTCACGGACATCTTTTGTGAAACCGGCGTATTCACGATCGAGCAGTCCCGCCGTTTTATGAAAGCTTCTCAAGAACTAGGCTTTCGGACGAAAATTCATGCCGACGAAATTGATTCCCTCGGCGGAACAGAGCTGGCGGCGGAGATGGGAGCCATTTCAGCTGATCACCTTGTAGCGGCTTCAGATCAGGGCATTAAAGACTTGGCAAGCTCAGAGACCGTAGCTGTCCTTTTACCTGGCACTACTTTTTACCTTGGAAAAGATACGTATGCTCCGGCAAGGAAGATGATTGATTCAGGAGCGGCTGTTGCACTCGCAACGGACTTCAATCCAGGGAGCTGTGTGACGGAAAACTTGCAGATGATTATGTCTTTGGCCGCATTAAAGATGAAGATGACGCCGGAAGAAATATGGAATGCTGTTACCGTAAATGCCTCCTGTGCGATTGGAAAAGAAGAAACAGCAGGACAGTTGGAAATTGGATCCTTGGCTGATCTCGTATTGTGGGATGTGCCGAATTATAAATATATTCCCTATCATTTTGGCACGAACCATGTGAACACCGTCTGGAAGCGTGGAGAAAAAGTATGGGAGCGAGGTGAATCCTATGTCTTTTCAATACCTCAGCCCGAGAGACAGTCCTAAGTTTAAAGACCGATACACAACAAAAGTTGATGAATCAAGGGCTTTCTATGAAAAAGGAAAAAGGGGAGAAGTAGGCGTCATTGGTCTGCCTTCTTCTAAATCTTCTATATCGTTTTCTTTGGCAGCTGAAGCTCCAGTGACGATTCGAAAAACGCTTGGTTCATTCAGTACGTATGATGGTGATAGAGATCACGATTTCTCGGATATAGTATGGCTCGACTATGGGGACGTGCAAACGCATCCGACCGATCTTCAGGAAACGCTGCACCGGCTGAATCAAAGTGTTACAGATATGTTAGAAACAGAAGCCTGCAGGCGTTACATCATACTTGGTGGTGATCACGGAATTAGCTTTCCTTCGATCTCTGCTTTTCAAAAAAAATATGGAAGAATCGGTGTTATCCAGTGGGATGCTCATCATGATTTGCGCAATTTGGATGATGGGGGCCGGACGAACGGAACACCTTTTCGTAGTTTGCTTGAGGCTGACGTGTTGAAAGGAGAAGATCTCGTCCAGGTCGGTATCCGGGATTTTTCCAACGCAAAGGCCTACGCGGACTATGCGAAAGAAAAAGGCGTCCGCTTCTATACGATGGGGGATGTAGAGCGGCATGGAGTGAACGCTATCGTTTTAAAAGAGATAGATAAATTGAAAGACAAAGTAGACATGATCTATCTTTCTGTTGATATGGATGTGGTGGATCAGGCATTTGCACCTGGTTGTCCAGCAGTTGGTCCAGGGGGAATGACGAGTCGTGAATTGCTCTCAAGTGTTGCAGTTGCAGCCCGTCATCCACTTGTGAAAGCAATGGATATTGTGGAAGTAGATCCATCCAAAGATGTAAGAGATATTACGAGCAGACTTGCTGCTCATGTAATGATGAGATTCATGTATCTTTAATAGAAAAATAGGACGAGAGAA
>NZ_JRNX01000439.1 GCF_000786645.1 Halobacillus sp. BBL2006 | reverse complement strand
CACAAAAAATAAAAAAAGCCCGGAGGAAGCGGACACTCGATTCCTCGGGGCTTTTTTCTATAGACAAGGAGGAGGAAAGGCAGTGTGCAGAACGGTTGTTGTCGTAGGCGGAGGGCCAAAACCTTTTGTCCCTGATTTATCTCTTTATGTTACCAGTGAACAGCTATGGATCGGGGCCGATCAAGGAGCGGAAGTCATATTGGAACAAGGAATCATCCCAGACCTGGCTATTGGTGATTTCGATTCGGTTAGTAAATCATCTTATAAAACCATCAAGGCCCAAGCTAAATCTTACAAAGAGTACCCGAACGAAAAGGATGAAACGGATCTCGAACTTGCAATCATGGAGGCACTGAAGTGTAACCCTGAGCATATTCTATTATTCGGGGTAACCGGGGGGAGAATGGATCATTCACTCGCAAACATCCAGCTTCTTTATCCTCTACTGCAAAAGAATGTAAAAGCTAAAATTATTGATGTTCAGAATCAGGTGGAATTAGTTTCTGCGGGCAGGCATACAATTGAAGCGGATGAGCAATATCCTTACCTTTCTTTTCTGCCAATTACATTGGAAGTAAAAAACTTATCGCTCACCGGTTTTTATTATCCTTTGACTAATGCCTATTTACCTTATGGGTCTACGTTATGCATATCAAACAGGCTGATTCAAGAAGCAGGTACTTTTTCTTTTGATTCTGGCATACTCTTAGTAATAAGAAGTAAAGACTTGACCAATAGAGGATAACGAAGGGCGTTTCGCATTAGCTTTATATATGAGGAGGGGGCTCTTTGAAGTTTTATACGATCAAACTCCCGAGGTTTGTCGGGGGTATAGTGCGCGCAGTCATAAGTACTTTTAAAAAAGACTAGGGTTTTGTGTCCGACTAGGCTCGATACCCAGGATAAGACCCGCATCAATACGGCAATTGCCGCGATGCGGGTCTTATCCTATTCTTACAATAAAAAAAGCACCCTCTTAGGGGGTGCTTTTCTTAATCGAAGAAAATTCTTCGATGGTAAAGTTCAATTATACGCGTTGAACTTTACCAGATTTTAATTCACGTGCAGTGACATAAGCTTTTTGAGGTTTGCCATCCACAAGGATGCGCACTTTTTGAACATTAGCTTTGAATTTACGTTTATTAGCGTTCATTGCGTGTGAACGGTGGTTTCCGGAACGTGTACCTTTACCAGAAATTACACTTCTGCGTGCCATATGAAAATCCCTCCTGTTACATACATAAATCATCAGATACTTAGTAACTGTATCATATCAAATGCGTGTTTGCAATATAGCAACTTAAATTATATCAAGAATTTTCTCTTGACAGATACTATGAATTGATACAAAGTATAATAGGGGTAACAGTCTCATTTTCAGCACGTAATCATAGCGTTTTCATTCCCTTCATTGTGTTATAATATGGGATAGAAGATGAGCAGTAAAAAGGAGGATATATATGTCCGTTGATTTGAATAATAAATATGGTCATATTACGATCAGTAATGAAGTCATTTCCACTATTGCAGGAGGAGCTGCTGTAGAATGTTATGGGATCGTTGGAATGGCATCTAAAAATCAAATTCGTGATGGGTTTACAGAAATGCTTAGAAAAGAGAATTTTTCAAAAGGCGTGGTCGTTAGACAGGAAAACGACGACCTTCATATAGACATGTATATCATCGTAAGTTATGGTACGAAAATATCTGAAGTTGCACATAACGTCCAATCACAGGTGAAATATACACTTAATAAAACAGTTGGATTATCTGTGGATTCCGTGAATATTTTCATTCAGGGTGTACGGGTAACAAGTGAATAGGTAAGCGGTGCAGTCAAAGGAGGAAGTAAGCGTGACGTTACAAAAGTTAGACGGCAAGACATTAGCCGAAATGATCTTACAAGGGGCCCATCATTTAAAGAAGAACTCACAAATGATTGATGCCCTTAATGTATTCCCGGTTCCAGACGGAGATACAGGAACCAATATGAATCTCTCAATGACTTCCGGCGCGGAAGAAGTGAAGACAGTGGATGAGAATCATGCTGGGATCGTATCGAAAGCCTTAGCCAAAGGGTTATTGATGGGAGCAAGAGGGAACTCAGGAGTCATTTTATCTCAATTGTTCAGAGGGTTCTCGAAAGCCATTGAAGAAAAAGATGTTCTGACAACCAATGATTTCTCGAGTGCTCTTCAAGGTGGAGTAGAAACGGCTTACAAAGCTGTTATGAAACCTGTCGAAGGAACGATTTTGACTGTTGCTAAAGACTCTGCTGAAGCCTCAATAGAGTTAGCAGAAAAAGAAAGTGAGTTTGTACCGTTCATTGAGGGTGTAGTAGAAGCAGCCAAAGCTTCACTGAAACGGACGCCTGATCTCTTACCAGTGTTAAAAGAAGTCGGTGTTGTAGACAGTGGTGGGCAAGGGCTTCTGACCATTTATGAAGGGTTACTAGCCAATCTAAAAGGTGAGGATATGCCTGACGTGGAAGAAGTCGCTTCCATGGATGATATGGTTAATGCAGAACATCATAAGCTAGCTCAAGACTTCATGAATACGGAAGATATCGAATTCGGCTATTGTACAGAATTCATGGTCAAATTTGAAGAAGAGAAGCTTCTGAATAATCCTTATGATGAAGAACAATTCAGACAACAATTGAGTGAACTCGGGGATTCATTGCTGGTCGTTTCAGATGAAGATTTAATCAAAGTTCACGTTCACGCTGAACATCCTGGAGAAGCGTTAAGCCTGGGGCAACAGTTCGGTAGCTTAATAAATATGAAAATTGAAAATATGCGTGAGCAGCATACTTCGATTGTCGGTGACAAGAAGAAAAAGAGTAAACCGGCACAAGAAAAAGCTGAATACGGTATTGTTACAGTGAGCATGGGAGATGGGATTAAAAAGCTGTTTGAAAGTCTTGGAGCGACTGTAGTCATTCAAGGTGGCCAAACAATGAACCCAAGTACCCAGGATTTATCTGAGGCCATAAAGGAAGCACATGCGAATAAAGTATTTATTCTTCCTAACAATAAAAACATCGTTATGGCAGCAGAACAAGCAGCTGAGATTGCAGATGAAGAAGTAGTTGTCATCCCTACAAAGAGTATTCCACAAGGGATGAGTGCAATGTTAGGTTTTAATCCTGAAGCTGATCTTGAAGCGAATAAGAATGAAATGACGGGTCTTATGAGCGAAGTGAAGACTGGTCAAATTACTTATGCTGTCCGTGATACCCAGATTGAAGGACTGACTATTGAGAAAGGTCACTTCATGGGTATTTCAGATGGGAAGATCTCTTCGACAGATAAAGATGCATTAACAACAGCGAAGGCGTTGTTGAACCAAATGATTGATGAAGATGAGGATGAGATTTTAACTATTCTCACTGGTGAAGATGTTGATGATAAAGACGTTTCTCTGTTGGAAGCGTATATTGAAGAGACGTTTGAAGACCTTGAGGTTGAGATCCATAATGGTGGACAGCCCATTTATTCTTACATCTTTTCAGTTGAATAACGTGAAAGCGCAGCGATCGGCTGCGCTTTTTATTTTTTGCCTTGACCACTGTAACAAGTATAAATCAGTAATGAACAAAAGGATTAAAAGGGGTATTCAGCATAAATGCAGGATTCTGGAAGACTTGATTTCGAGAGGATCTTCGGTTCCTTTCTCGGTATGTGAAGCAGGTTGTTGGGGGAAGTAACTCGCTTTTCGCGGGCAGATGCCGAACAATTGGAGAAAAATATTCATATTACCCATCAGGTCACACGAACTCCTTAGGAAGAGAGGGAAGTTGGGCTGATACCCAATCTATTCTTCAAATATGACACTCCAAAGCCTCAGGCATATGTTGTAAGTGTAAAGAGTAGAGGAGGTAAAAGCGATGAGTTCAAACCGGAACAATCTTCCGAAAATTTTCGATGATTCTTTTTATCAAATTATGAGTAGCGTTGATTCTTTTTTTGATAAAGCTTTAGAGCGATTAAGTTCCTCAATACTACAATTTCCGTTTGAAGTAAAGTCGTATGAGACGCAAAGCTACTATATGGTTGAGGCAGAATTGGGCGGATATTCTATAGAACAAATCCAATTGGATGTGCTGGACGGTTTTTTGAAAATCGGGTTGGAAGACTCTAGGCAGTCGATCATTCAACACGAAGATAAGGGCCGTTATCATGAAGAAAAGTCTTATCAGAGAATGGAGCGGTTTATTCCTGTCGCCCGAAGCATTTCAAAGTCTGATATTAAGACATCTTTTAATGATGGTGTTCTAAAGATTTTTATTCCGAAGGGTTAAGGGAGGGGAGGTGACAACTTCCTCTTCTTAGTCCATTACATATACTATAGAATGTGATGCAAAAGAAGGGGCGGAAAATATGTATTGGAACACATACGGATACCCTGTTCAATCACCCTATTATTTTATTCCTAATCGAATTTATCACCCTTATCAGAATCAAGAAATATTGCAAAGACCCTATCCTCCTGTAGACCCTGGGATATTTACTAGCTCTGCGACAGAGATGCATCAACTGATGAAGAAAGCAGACGCTCTTATGCAGAAACTTGCAAATTCAAGTTCTTTTGCCAAAGATGTGATGGATGCAGCACAAAATAACGAAAAACAAAAGGTCAATCAACTATTGAAATCAACTGGATTGGATAGTGGAATGAAAACGAGTTACAACCCTGATGGTTTGAAAATTATTCTCACTTCTGAAGTAAATAATATGGATTGTTGTCATTTGACGATCTCTCTTAAGTGGTGAAACTAAAGGCTAAATTATTGATACTTTTTTCAATGATTCATTTAATCAATAAGCGATTATAAAAGCTATTCAACAATAGTGCAGGATTACGGAAGACTCGATTTCAATATGTATGTGTGGTTTTAGGGTCTTTGGGGAAGGACTCGCTTTCCTGTGGGGGAACCGGCGAGCTTCCTCGGGCTGCGCTTGCCTACTTCCTTCTCCCACGGGAGTCTCCCCMTT
>NZ_JRNX01000438.1 GCF_000786645.1 Halobacillus sp. BBL2006 | reverse complement strand
AGTAAAGGAGAAGGACTAGGGAACCAGTTCCTTTCTCATATACGACAAGTGGATGCCATTTGTCACGTTGTCCGTGCTTTTGAGGATGAAAATATCACGCACGTTTCTGGACAAGTCGATCCGATTACGGATATCGAAACAATTAATCTGGAATTGATCCTTGCCGACCTTGAGACGGT
Organism: Halobacillus sp. BBL2006; assembly: GCF_000786645.1. Taxonomy (GTDB): domain Bacteria; phylum Bacillota; class Bacilli; order Bacillales; family Halobacillaceae; genus Halobacillus. The sequence continues at coordinate 6,346 of NZ_JRNX01000438.1, read as the reverse complement.
ATCGAAGCGCATGGACCGTGTCGCAAAGATGGCACGTCAAAAGGATAAAGAAGCCGTTGCAGAATACAACGTTCTAGAAAAACTGAAGGATTCGCTCGAGGCAGAAACACCGGCCCGTGCTGTGGAATTCAGTGATGATCAAAGAAAAATCGTTAAAGGCCTTCATTTACTAACTTCAAAGCCAATCCTCTATGTGGCGAATGTGAGTGAAGACGAAATCGGTGAAGCGGATAATGATAAGGTGAAACAAATCCGTGATTTTGCCGCGAAAGAAAATGCTGAAGTTATCGTCGTCTGTGCCAAAATTGAATCTGAAATTGCTGAGCTTGATGGGGACGAAAAAGAAGAGTTCCTTGAAGATCTCGGAATTGAAGAATCAGGGTTGGACCAGCTTATTAAAGCTACGTACAATTTGCTTGGCTTAGCGACCTATTTTACAGCCGGTGAACAGGAAGTAAGGGCTTGGACCTTCAAAGAAGGCATGACAGCTCCTCAAGCGGCTGGAATCATCCACACAGACTTCGAACGAGGGTTCATTAGAGCGGAGACAGTCTCTTACGAAGATCTCGTAGACGCTGGCTCTATGGGCGTAGCACGTGATCGCGGCCGTGTCCGTTTGGAAGGAAAAGAGTATTTAGTACGAGATGGCGACGTTATCCATTTCCGTTTTAACGTGTAAATCAGGAGATCCTTCCGTTAAAGTATTGTAAATCTTGGACAACTTTGTTATAATACTTCATTGTGAGTAATTAAGATTAAATTACTCCTTGCTCCTACAAAAGTCAGGAGCCGTTAAGTCCATAAGGAGGTGAAAACGGATGAGTAGAAAATACGAAATCATGTATATCATCCGCCCAGACATCGAGGAGGAAGCGAAGACATCTGTCATGGATCGTTTCAGCACAATCCTTACTGATAATGGAGCGGAGATCGAAGAAGTTAAAGAAGTTGGCAAGCGTCGTCTTGCTTACGAAATTAACGACTACCGTGATGGGATCTATGTAACGATCGACTTCAAAGGTACACGTGAAGCGATCAACGAATTCGACCGTCAAGCGAAGTTCACGGATGATATTATCCGCCACATCGCTGTACGCGAAGATGACAAATAAGGAGTGGTTCTGATGTTGAATCGTGTCGTTTTAGTCGGCAGATTAACGAAGGATCCTGATTTACGCTATACGCCAAACGGAGTAGCCGTAGCCAATTTCACAATTGCCGTGAACCGTCCTTTCTCCAACAAACAAGGGGAACAAGATGCGGATTTCATTAATTGTGTCGTTTGGAGACGTGCTGCAGAAAACTTAGCCAACTTTATGAGTAAAGGCAGTCAAGTTGGAGTGGACGGACGCTTACAGTCCCGCAGCTTCGACAACCAAGAAGGCAAGCGTGTATTTGTAACAGAAGTTGTTGCAGATAGCGTACAGTTCCTAGAATCCAAAGGTTCTTCCCAGGGTGGAGGAAATCGTGGAGGTTCAGGATTCCAACCGAATCAGAATCAACAACCATCAGGAAATAACTTCGGTTCTAACAGTAATAATAACAACAACCAACGAAATGATGATCCATTCGCAGATAATGGAGAACCAATCGATATATCAGATGATGATTTACCATTCTAAATAGGAAGGAGTGAATGCTACATGGCACGTCGTGGACGCGGAAAACGTAAAAAGGTGTGTTTCTTCACAGCTAACGGAATCACACACATCGACTTTAAAGATGTAGATTTGCTTAAACGTTTCGTTTCCGACCGTGGAAAAATTCTTCCTCGTCGAGTAACTGGAACTTCTGCAAAATACCAACGTAAATTGACGAAAGCTATCAAACGCGCTCGTCAAATGGCTCTACTTCCTTACACTACTGAATAAGGGTAGCGCAAAAAAAGCCGCGAAGTCTCCAAGAGACTTCGCGGCTTTTTTATATTTATTCGATTCCCATTAATTCCTGCAGCTCTTCACGATTGGTAAGTAAATCTTCGAGCGTATATTGATCCACCACTTGTAAAAAGGCCATGAGCGCCTCGTTCAGTACGTGTTTCAATTTGCAAGCAGGAGTAATGACGCAATAGTTCGTCTTACGATCGAAGCACTCTAATAAGTGAAAATCATCCTCCATTGCGCGGACCACTTGACCGACATTGATCTCAGCAGCAGGCTTCGCAAGCCTGATTCCGCCCGATCGCCCTCGAATGGTTTCAATTAACCCAAGTTTATTCAGTTCGTGAATGATTTTTCCCAGGTGGTTCTCAGATATGTTGAATACTTCGGAAATTTCTTTTTTGTTAGCTAAGATTCCTTCTTCTTTTGAGCCCGTAAAAATCAATACCCTCAGAGCATAATCCGTATATTTCTTTAAACGCATTCGTTAAACCCTCATTTTCGTTATCTTTTTTTTATCTTATCACAAGTACTAAGGGTTGTCCTTGCCGGTGCTTTTTTCTATTCGTAACAAATTTGTCATAAAAGATGTATTTAAAATAGATCTTTTATCGTTATAATAAAGATATATTAAAAATACACCTTTTAAGGAGGAATCCTTATGACTTCAAAAGTAAGGGACGGTTTAGATCAAAAGACGGTGGACATTATTAAATCAACAGTGCCTGTATTAGCAGAGCACGGAGAGGCGATTACAAAGCATTTTTATCAAAAAATGTTCAGAGATCATCCAGAATTGAAAAATATTTTTAATCAAACTCACCAAAAAGTAGGCGACCAACCAAAGGCATTAGCAGCTACAGTGTATGCAGCTGCCCAGCATATCGACCAGCTGGAGAAAATCCTGCCAAGAGTAAAAGAGATTGCTCAAAAACACAGAAGCTTAAATGTGAAACCGGAACATTATCCGATTGTGGGAGAGTACTTGCTTATTGCCATTAAAGATGTGTTAGGTGATGCCGCGACAGATGAAATCATTGAGGCGTGGGGAAAAGCTTACGGCGTTATTGCGGACGTGTTCATTCAAGTTGAAGATGGCATGTATAAAGAGACGGCAAGTCAGGAAGGCGGTTGGACTGGTTTCCGTAACTTCAGCGTCGTGAAAAAAGTAAAAGAGAGTGATGTCATTACCTCCTTTTATTTGAGCCCTGCGGATGGGGGAGCTATTCCTGCTTACCAACCTGGCCAGTACCTTACCATTAAGGCGCAAATTGAGGGCGATCAATATGACCATTTAAGACAATACAGTCTATCTGATGCTCCTGGAAAAGAGTATTATCGTATTTCTGTTAAACGAGAAGACGGTATACAGGAGTGCCCGGCGGGTGTTGTATCGACTTGGCTGCATAACGAAGTAGATGAGGGAGACCTTATCCCTGTCAGTGCACCAGCAGGAGACTTCCAGTTAGACCTTTCAACAAGAAGACCTCTTGTGATGCTCAGCGGAGGAGTGGGATTCACTCCATTATTAAGTATGGTGAATACATTGAAAGAAAATCAACCAGAGAGGGAAGTTTATTTCATTCATGCGGCACGTAATGGCTCAGTTCATGCCATGAAGGAAGAAATGACGCTCGAAGGCCATGGAAAAACGATGTTCATCTATGAAAATCCGAATTCTACAGATATTCAGGAAAAAATTTATGACAAAGGTGGGTATATTGATCTCGAATGGCTGAAGAGGAGTGTGCCGCGCGAATCTGAATTTTATTTCTGTGGTCCCAAAGGGTTCATGAAGGCGATCTATCAATCTTTACGTCAGTGGGGAATTCCGGAAGAACAAATTCATTTCGAGTTTTTCGGTCCAAAAGGAAGTTTAGAAGCATAAATAAAAAGTCGTGGTTCTCCACGACTTTTTTTTATCGCTTTTGATAAGAGGGGGAAGTGCCTGATAACCCTTCATCTAATCGGTTTATGATTCCCATGAATACGTGAATGACAAAGCCGCTCAATACAGCAATAATCAGTGTACCAATTCCAATTGCGCCTCCGAAAAAAGCGGCAATGATCACGAGGGCAATGCTGATGATGCCTCTTGATAGAGACACGTTCAAACCGGTCAAATTCCTTAACACAAGCATCATCCGATCAAACGGGTTTGGAGCGAAGTCTGCTTGGATATTGACGGCAATTCCCAGCCCCGAAATAATCAGTCCTAAAAGTAAGCATACGAACTGAGGGATGATCGTGCCTGGTTCGATCATCCCTCGGAAAATATGAACCCAGAAATCGATCCCCGCCCCTGTAAGAAAAGAAGTGAATAACGCAATCATTTCTGGGCGTCGTTTTTCAGCAATGGAGTTAAAGATGATCATTGTCAGACCTACGACGATTTCCCAACTTCCGATCGTTAACCCAAACGTACGATAGAGACCGACGAGAAGAGCGTCAAAAGGAGAGGTACCTAACTTTGATTGGATCGTTAAAGCGATGCCCAGCGTCAGAATGACAATCCCAGCCGTGTAATACATGCCTCGCAGATAGATACGCTTCATTTTTGACACCCCTTTCCAAATGTTCAATATCAGAATACTATAACGCGGAACGAGGGAAGTTTCAAGAAAGAAAGATTGAGAGTTTTTACATAAAAAAGAGGAGGCTCTATGTAAGAGACTCCTCTTTTTGTGTGTTGTTTATTCTTCTACGTGAGCCCACTTGAATTCAAATTCTGGACCTGTAGCCGTTGTAAACACGCCTTTGATTGTTGGACGGAAAAGCTGTGCTTTAGCATCCTGATAGATTGGAGCTACTGCTTGATCTTCTTCAAGAAGTAAGCGTTCAGCTTCAAGGAATGTTTCAAAACGTTTTTCTGGCTGCTGAGCATATTCACCATTGGCTTTTTCAATCAGTGCATCATACTCTTCGCTAGAATAGTTCATGTTATTGTTTTGGCCACCAGTAACGTACATGTTCAAGTACGTGTTCGGGTCAACATAGTCAGGACCCCATGTCGCTGCTTCCATTTCGAATTCAGAAGCGCTGTCACGACGTACACGCTCTTTAAACGGTACTTCGGTTACTTTAATCGTCAGACCTTCAAGCTTGGACTCTAGCTGGTCTTTATAATAGGCTAGCGTGTTTTTGGATGTACCCGTGTCATCACCTAGAAGTTCGATCGTCACAGAATCAGTACCTAATGCTTCTAGAGCTTTGCTCCAATGCTCTTTCGCTTTCTCTTCATTGGATTCAGTAAGTACTCCCTGTGCTTCACGAAAACCTTTGTCGCTATTAGGCATAGATACGAAATTCGACGGCACATATCCTTCTGCTGGCACAGAGCCATCATTTAGAATTACGTCGACTAAAGATTGGCGGTCGATCGCATAAGAAATGGCTTTACGAACATCAACGTTTGCTAGAGCTTCATTCGCTTCCTGGTTGAACTTGAAGAAGTATAGGTAAGGTTTCTTGACAACTTCAAAAGCTTCATTGGAGCGATATTGATCGACGAATTCAGCATTCAGTTCAGTCTGGTCGATCTCACCTGTTTCATAGAGGTTCACCCCTGTTGAAACTTCTTTGATGACTTTAGCATTAATTTTTTCAAGTTGAACAGTGTCTGCGTCCCAATAGTTTTCGTTCTTTTCAACGGTCCAACCTTCACCGTGGTTCCATTCAGTCATTTTGAACGGTCCATTGGCAAGAGTATTTTCAGCTTCTGCAGCAAAGTTTTCGCCTTGTTCCTCAACATAACTCTGATTCAAAGGCATGAACGTTACGAAAACAGTCATGGATTTGAAGTAAGGAACAGGTTTTTCCAGCTGCACTTCTAGTGTTTTATCATCTACAGCTTTAACCCCGAGTTCTTCGATGTCTTTTTCGCCATTACTAATGGCTGATGCGTTTTTAATGATTCCGCCAAGGAAATATGGTCCGTATTCAGATCCAACATCTGGATCTACCGCACGTCTCCAGGAGTAAACGAAATCGTTGGCCGTAACAGGATCACCGTTAGACCATTTAGCATCACGCAGTTTAAACGTCCAGGTTAATCCGTCATCACTCACGGTGCCTTCTTTGGCCATACCTTCTGTAAGGTTACTATTTTCATCAAGTCGATAAAGTCCTTCAAGTGTTTCACCGGCCCATTGGAAGCCAACAGAATCCGTAATTAATGAAGGGTCCATACTTGGAATTTCACTTTTTGCTGTTACGGTTATTTCTTGTGCAGCGCTGGAACTTTCCCCAGAGTCGCCGCTTCCTTCTCCACCGCTTTCTGATGATGATCCACTGTCTCCACCACTACATGCTGCTAGTACAAGCACAAACATTAGCGTGAGTACAAGCCATAAGCTTTTTCTCAATGTAATCCCCCCGAATTAATAATTTTCTAAAAATAGCTACTTTTTGAATTATACAGATAATTTGTTCACATTTCAGTAACAATTTTAGAGAAAAAAAAGAAA
>NZ_JRNX01000437.1 GCF_000786645.1 Halobacillus sp. BBL2006 | reverse complement strand
TTTCCCCGTCACCATCCTCGCACATAAAAGCCTCGAAACTGAGTCTTCAACAATCGGGAGCTAACGTGAGATAATCAACAATAAAATTCAATAGAGCTTTACATAAAAGAGGTTATTGTCCGATATAAGAACAAATAGGGAGAGAAGAATAATGGCATCGATGACAATCACAGAAATCAAAAAAAAGATAACTAGAGAGCAATTCACTCAAAATGAGATTGAACAGTTAAGAAAGGACTCAAGAAAAGGAGTTCAAAAACTAATTGAGCAGTACGACACAGCTCTGATGAAGAAGAAAGCATTAAGAAGTCAATATGAAGAAATGATGGCCTTTGAGAAAGAATTATATAGCAGCGGAAAGACATTTATTGCAGGTATTGATGAAGCAGGACGAGGTCCATTAGCAGGGCCGGTTGTAGCTGGAGCTGTCATCCTGCCAGATGGTTTCTACCTCGAAGGGCTGAATGATTCTAAAAAGCTGTCTCTCGATAAAAGAGAACACTTTTTCAAAAAAATTGTCGAAGAGGCTGACGTTGGTGTGGGAGTTGTAACCAATCAACACATCGATCAATTAAATATCTATCAAGCTACAAAATTGGCGATGAAGCGAGCTGTCAACGACTTGATACAAGCTCCAGAGCATTTGCTTATTGATGCGGTAACTTTAAGTGATGTTCCATTATCACAGACGAATCTTGTGAAAGGAGATCAGAGAAGCGTCTCCATTGCTGCTGCGAGTGTCATAGCGAAAGTTACTCGTGATCGGATGATGGCAGAGCTTCATGAACAATATCCCATGTATCAATTTGCTTCTAACCAAGGGTATGGTACCCGAGACCATTTAGAAGCATTAAAGTCCCACGGACCGTCTCCTCACCACCGAAAAAGCTTTGCGCCGGTGAAGGAATTTATAAACCTGTAAGGAGTGAAAAAGGTGAAAAACTTGATCTCAAGCTTAGGAAAAGTCATGGAAAATCATCCAGTTTCTCGACCCATAAAACCTGGTCAAGTTTTCACCGGAAGAATCACTGAACTTTTTCCGCAAAATCGAGCTATTGTTAAAATTGGAGGTCAGTCCATTCATGCCCAGTTGGATGTTCCTCTTACTAAAGGTCGCCCGTATTTGTTTCGAGTCATGTCAACTTCAGAACAAGTAAAGCTGAAAGTAATTGATTCATATTCGAATAAGAAGGGCGCATTGAACCCTGAATTATTACTGAAAAATCTAGGAGTAAAGGGATCTATAGAGAATGTAGTATTTGTTCGTTCATTGATAGATGATCATATACCTTTTACGGCCACAGAAATCAGACAAGCTTTGTCGATATTACATAGGTCAAAAGATATTACTCGTGCAAGAGAAGTCTTACTTCAAATGATTCAGAAAGCGTTGCCGATTAAACAATCAATCTTCGATGCGCTTATTGTTCGAAAAACAGTCGGTGTAACCAAGGCAATGGATCAGGTCTATCGAGATATTGAAAATTCGAAGGCACCAGAGAAACCATCAATCTCTTCTATTTTGACGATGTTAAAAGGGGTTAGTGATTTTAATACATTCAAGATGAGTGCGGTTGATAAAATTATAAGCGAGGTGGCGAATCAGAATCCTAGCAGTTTTCACTTGTTTAAGAAGGCTGGGTTAATTCATCAATCGGAAACGTTCTCTCAATTCCAGCAAACTTGGAAACAATGGATTAATCTTATATCAGGAGATAAAACTGATATTCAATATTTAACGAGCAATGCTAGCGTAGAAACTCCACCTTTGCCCACATCAGTTGAGCAAATGGCGAAACAGCTGTACCAGTTATTTGAGAAGCAAGTTCCACTCTCACAAAAAGAACAGCGTACTCTGCAGCAGTGGCAGGTTCAACTTGAGCGATTATTTTTGCAAAAAGGGTCAAATGACCTAGTCGCAACCGGGGAAATGGATAGCATTCCTGAAACTCTGAAGAAGAGAATGATCGCTAATCATCAATCTCTTCTTCAAAAACAGTCATTTCACAAGTTGTTGCCCTACTTATCAGAACCGGGCAAGGCTGCTGTTAAGGAATTGATGCATGTATTAAATGACTGGGTAGATGGGAAAGGAGCTATTTCTAGAGCAAGTGTACAAACTGCGCTCACCTCCATAGTTAAACTTTTGGAAGTGCAGGTTCCAAAGAGTAGTCAACCCGCATTAATCGATTGGGCAGGTCGGGTATCTGCCGCTTTTCCTTCAAATACCGCTTCCAAAGAAGAGTTTCTCATCAAGCTAAAGGTGTTTTTACATCTGTCTGGTTTACAGGATGAAGTAATTATGAAAGAGAATGCTGCAAGTAAACATTCATTCTACAAAGAACAATCTTTAAAGACCCTTCTGATCCAGTCTCTGGACGGCATTGGAACAATCCGACAGGAAACAGCAAGGCAGGGACTGAACTTGTTGAATGGTCTGCAAATGACCGCTCATCAGGAAACGAACCAAAGTATTCAATTGTCTTTACAATTTCCAGGAAACATCATCGGTTCTAAGCGAGACATCCATTTAGATATGGAGGGCAGGAAAACAAAAAACGATGAAATCGATCCAGACTTCTGTCACATCATTTTTTATCTAGAATTAGAGCATTTACGTGAAACGGTTATCACTTTAAACATTGCCAACCGCCGTGTAAGTGTAACTGTTATAAATGACCATTCTAATATTCAAGAGGTGACAAATCGTCATGAGATGCCACTTAAACTGGGTTTAGCGAAACTTGGTTATGAATTGAGTGCTGTTCAGATCAAACGCCCTCTTGAACAAGACAAAAAAGCTCACGAGGAGTCTTCACCGATTAATGTAAAAGATCAAGGAGTTGATGTTCAAATATGAGGAAAAAGTCTAAGGAAGCTATTGCTCTAAGTTATCAATCCGAAAAAGGTTCGGCCCCTAGAGTATCTGCCACGGGAAAGGGATATGTAGCCGAAAACATTTTGAAAAAAGCAACTGAGCACAACATTCCGATTCAGCAAGACGAATCTCTTATTGAACTTTTATCGGAACTGAATATCAATGATCAGATCCCTGAAGAATTGTACCATGTCGTTGCGGAAGTGTTTGCTTTTATTTATAAGTCAGATCAAGAAAGCAACAGGGAATAAGACTTAGTTCTTTAATACCCTTTAATTAGTTTACATAATATATAACTTGTCAATCCATTGAATTTTTCGACAGATATCACCCCTTGGTATGGACAATTGATAACGTTTTTTTATACAATGTACATGCAGTGAAAATTGATGGGAGGATGAAACATGAACATTCACGAGTATCAAGGAAAACAAATCATGCGTGATTTTGGCGTATCCGTGCCAAATGGCCACGTAGCATATACCGTAGATGAAGCTGTTGAAGCAGCAAAGAAATTAGGTAGCGATGTTACGGTCGTCAAAGCACAAATCCATGCAGGCGGACGTGGGAAAGCCGGTGGAGTTAAAATCGCAAAAAATCTTGATGAAGTGCGTACATACGCTGATGAGATACTAGGAAAAACACTTGTAACCCATCAGACTGGTCCAGAAGGGAAAGAAGTAAAGCGCTTACTCATTGAGGAAGGCTGCGACATTCAGAGTGAGTACTATGTCGGACTTGTACTGGATCGTGCGACAAGCAAGGTTACTATGATGGCATCCGAAGAAGGCGGAACAGAGATTGAAGAGGTAGCCGCAGAAACTCCGGAAAAGATCTTTAAAGAAGTCATCGATCCTGTGACAGGTTTAACTCCATTCCAGGCTCGACGCTTAGCTTTCAATATTAATATTCCAAAAGAAGCTTTAGGCAAAGCAGTTAAATTTATGCTTGGCCTTTATGACGTTTTTGTGAAAAAGGATTGCTCTGTAGCAGAAATCAATCCTCTCGTGACAACAGGGGACGGGGATGTACTTGCCCTTGATTCTAAGTTGAATTTTGATGATAATGCACTATTTCGTCAGAAAGATATTTTAGAGCTTCGTGATTTAGACGAAGAAGATCCAAAAGAAGTTGAAGCTTCCAAGTACGACCTAAGCTACATTGCCCTTGATGGCAACATCGGCTGCATGGTTAACGGAGCTGGATTAGCTATGGCTACAATGGATACAATTAAACACTATAATGGTGACCCGGCAAACTTCCTTGATGTAGGCGGCGGTGCTACTGCTGAGAAAGTAACGGAAGCCTTCAAAATTATTCTTTCAGATGACAACGTGAAAGGGATCTTTGTTAACATCTTTGGCGGCATTATGAAGTGTGATGTTATTGCTGAAGGTGTAGTAGAGGCTACGAAACAAATTGGTTTGACACTACCGTTAGTCGTTCGTCTTGAAGGGACAAACGTTGAACAAGGTAAGAAGATTCTGGATGAGTCCGGATTGAATATCACTTCTGCGGACTCCATGGCAGAAGGCGCTCAAAAAATCGTAGAACTAGTCAAGTAAGAAAGGCGGGGAAATCAGATGAGTGTATATATTAACAAAGATACGAAAGTTATTGTTCAAGGGATTACGGGCTCAACAGCTCTTTTCCATACAAAGCAAATGGTTGAATACGGTACACAGATCGTTGGCGGGGTAACTCCTGGTAAAGGCGGTACTGAAGTTGAAGGAATTCCTGTTTTCAATACTGTCGAAGAAGCGGTTGAAAAGACCGGAGCGAACGCCTCTGTTATTTATGTTCCTGCTCCATTTGCAGCTGACGCTATTATGGAAGCAACAGATGCGGAGCTTGACTTGGCTATTTGTATTACAGAACACATCCCTGTTCTTGACATGGTCAAAGTGAAGCGTTTTATGGAAGGCAAGAAAACTCGTCTTGTAGGACCGAACTGTCCTGGTGTTATCACTCCAGATGAGTGTAAAATCGGTATCATGCCTGGTTACATTCATAAAAAAGGTCATGTAGGAGTTGTTTCGCGTTCTGGTACATTGACTTATGAAGCCGTTCACCAGCTATCTGAAGCTGGACTTGGCCAATCGACAGCAGTCGGAATTGGCGGTGACCCTGTCAATGGAACAGACTTCATCGATGTTCTTAAAGCCTTCAATGAAGATGATGATACAGAAGCGGTTATCATGATCGGGGAAATTGGTGGTACTGCAGAAGAAGAAGCGGCTGAGTGGGTGAAAGCGAACATGAACAAACCTGTTGTCGGCTTCATCGGTGGACGTACAGCCCCTCCTGGTAAACGTATGGGCCACGCTGGTGCGATCATTTCAGGTGGTAAAGGTACAGCTGATGAGAAGATTCGTGTCATGAATGAGTGTGGTATTGAAGTAGCTGAAACACCATCTGTCATGGGAGAAACTCTTATCAATGTACTAAAAGATCAAGGTCTTTTAGATAAGTGTAAAACTCACTAAACGATTGACAATTTCATAAATACTGGATAGCCGTGCCTGTTTAGGGCACGGTTTTCCCACTATGGAAAGAGGTCTGATATGAAAAGTAGACGGGAAAACTTAATAAGGCTTCATCACTCTCCTTATGTTTCAAGAGCATTAATAAGAAAGATGCTTCAAAATGATCCTCATCTGACTTCCCCCTTTAGCATGTCTTCAAAATTCTTCTCCAATTTCTTTAATATTAAGGAATCCAGGGCATCTGCAATCCAAAACGACATAAACGGGCAATATATAATGAAGAAACTCGACACGGATTTGCAAAATTACCATTGTATTACCATTTTCGACGAAGCTTATCCCTCAACATTACGGACGATTCCTGATCCTCCTCTTGTATTATATGCTGCTGGTAATGTCGCCTTGTTAGATCGTGTGTTATCCCTTAGTGTTGTAGGGACTCGAAAGCCTTCTTCCTATGCCTATCCAGCTATGAGAAAAATCCTTCTCCCCCTTATTGATTATGGATTTACGATAGTAAGTGGAATGGCACAGGGTGTTGACCAGTATGCGCACCAGTTGTCCGTAGAATCCGGAGGTGCTACGATTGCTGTACTTGGTTCAGGGTTTCATCATATTTACCCGACCAATAACATAGCTTTGTATCAACGCATGGCAAGCGAACATCTGGTTTTGAGCGAGTACCCTCCCGATCGATCTCCAAAAAAATTTCATTTTCCAGAACGAAATCGGATCATTTCCGGCTTGACACGTGCTACTTTCGTGATAGAAGCTCGTCTAAAGAGCGGTTCGCTCATTACAGTGGATCAGGCGCTTGAACAAGGAAGAGATGTATATGCAATGCCAGGTCTTCCGGGAAATCCCACAAGTGAAGGATGTCACAAGATGATCAATGACGGTGCGAAATTGGTTCATAATCACCAGGATATTTTAGAAGATTGGGTAGAAAAATTTGTATAAAATGTTTCAAAAGTGTTAAAGTCTACATTAGTAATTGGAAAATTACACCTCAAAATGTACCGTCGATGTTTGACAAACGGTTTCATTGTATTTAATAATAGGGAAGATTTATTTTATGAATGTAAAAAGTAAGAAGAGAAAACAACCTCTATGGGAGGAACCTATATGGCAGATTATCTTGTAATCGTCGAATCTCCTGCGAAAGCAAAAACGATCGAACGATATCTTGGAAAGAAATATAAAGTAAAAGCATCATTAGGACATGTCCGTGACTTGCCGAAAAGTCAAATGGGTGTGGATGTTGAAAAAGAGTTTGAACCGAAGTATATTACCATTCGAGGCAAAGGGCCTGTATTAAAAGAATTAAAGACTGCAGCTAAAAAAGCAAAACGCGTTTATCTCGCTGCCGACCCTGACCGTGAAGGGGAAGCAATTGCGTGGCACCTTGCTCATAGCTTGGATATTGACGACCGATCAGAGTGCCGTGTAGTTTTCAATGAGATTACAAAAGAAGCAATCAAAGATTCCTTTAAACAACCTAGAAAAATTAACTCAAATCTTGTTGACGCTCAGCAAGCACGCCGGGTATTGGACCGTCTTGTCGGTTACAATATTAGTCCAATCCTTTGGAAAAAAGTTAAAAAAGGATTATCAGCAGGGCGTGTCCAGTCTGTCGCTGTAAAAATCATTATTGATCGAGAAAACGAAATCAAAAAATTCGAACCAGAAGAATACTGGTCCATCGAAGCAGATTTTCTGAAAGAAAAAGAAAAATTTGAAGGCTCTTTTTACGGTGTTGAAGGTAAAAAGCAAGAATTAAAGACAGAAGATGATGTGAAAGCGATTCAAAAGCGGATGAAGGGTAAAGAATTTTCTGTTGAAAAAGTCAATAAAAGAGAAAGAAAACGGAACCCGTCTTTACCATTTACTACTTCATCTTTACAACAAGAAGCAGCTAGAAAGCTGAACTTCCGTGCGAAGAAAACGATGATGATCGCACAGCAGCTTTATGAAGGAATCGATTTAAAAGGAAAGCAGGGCATTACGGGTCTTATCACGTATATGCGTACGGATTCTACACGCCTATCCAATTCCGCCAAGGCTGATGCTAAACAGTACATCGAAAATAACTTTGGTAAGGAATATTTAGGCTTTAGAAAGGAATCTAAGAAACAAGAAGGAGCTCAGGATGCTCACGAAGCGATTCGCCCTACAGGTGCTGATCGTGATCCGAAAGCGATGAAGAGTATTTTGTCAAGAGACCAGTACCGTTTGTATAAACTCGTATGGGACCGTTTCGTCGCAAGTCAAATGGCTCCAGCGGTTCTCGATACGATGACTGTGCACTTGTATAACGAAGGTGTAGAGTTCCGAGCAACCGGATCAGAAGTGAAATTTAAAGGATTCATGAAAGTGTATGTCGAGGGCACAGATGATAATAAGAAAGAGAAAGATAAGCTTCTTCCGCACTTGGAAGAAGGCATGAAGGTGAAGGCTGAAGAAATCAAGCCGAATCAACACTTCACACAGCCACCTCCGAGGTATACAGAGGCTCGGCTCGTCAAAACACTTGAGGAATTGGGTATAGGACGTCCTTCCACATATGCACCGACGTTGGATACCATTCAGCGTCGAGGATATGTGGCTCTAGATAACAAACGATTTGTGCCAACTGAATTAGGCGAAATTGTATTAGAACAGTTGAAGGAGTATTTTCCTGAAATTATCGACGTGGATTTCACTAAAGAGATGGAAGACGATCTTGATGCGATTGAAGATGGAAAAGAAGAGTGGGTTTCCATCATCAGCGATTTTTATAAAGATTTCGAACCGCGATTATCTAAAGCTGAAAAAGAGATGGAAGAAGTAGAGATTAAAGATGAGCCTGCCGGCATTGATTGTGAAAAATGCGGGCATGATATGGTTTATAAAATGGGTCGCTACGGTAAGTTCCTTGCTTGCTCCAATTTCCCTGATTGCAGGAACACGAAGCCGATCTTGAAA
>NZ_JRNX01000044.1 GCF_000786645.1 Halobacillus sp. BBL2006 | reverse complement strand
TTATTCATCCCGCCGCTCCGAAACCGCATGGAGGATCTGCTTTCTCTGACTCAGAGTTTTATCGATAAGTATAATGATCTTTTCCAAATGAATGTAAAAGTCATTAATGAGGACGCCATGCATTTGCTTCAGCAACATACGTGGCCTGGCAACGTGAGAGAACTGGAACATACGATTGAGGGAACGATGAATTTAATTACGAACGAGGAATTCATATCCATCGACAACCTCCCTGCCCGCTTACGTAAAATGTATCCCGATCATCAGCCGCTGCTGGAAAAGGGAAGTAAGGACGGATCTCCAAGAACGTTAAAAGAAAAAATGAGTGATATGGAGAAGTTTTATATTCAACAAACACTCAAGGAGAACAATCACAACGTTTCCCGCACTGCAAAAATTCTTGGCATCAGTCGCCAGAGTCTGCAATATCGATTACGAAAATATGATTTATAAAAAATATCCCGTGCATCTCATTGATGTACGGGAATTCTCAAACCTATGTATTCTTAATCCTCTTCTTTTTTATGAATTCCATAATACTACGTCCCATGTCAGCGATCACTCTTCTCCCGGCTTCCTCATCGTCTAATTCACTGAGTAAAACCGCCGCATAAACCGTTTCACTGTTGTATGTAAAGATTCCAACATCATGTTGCACACCCGGTAGCATGCCTGGCTTATTAGCAATCTCTAAATCTCCATCCTTTTGATAAGCAGGGAGTCCTGACGCGAATTGCTGCTCTTTGAGGATGTTATAAATACTCTGACACGACTTTCGACTGAGCAACTGAGACTCTTTTATTTCTGAAAAGAATTGAACCATGTCACTGGCAGAAGTAGCATTATCCACCCCCGCCTTAATT
Source organism: Halobacillus sp. BBL2006 (assembly GCF_000786645.1). Taxonomy (GTDB): domain Bacteria; phylum Bacillota; class Bacilli; order Bacillales; family Halobacillaceae; genus Halobacillus. Next base: position 9,513 of record NZ_JRNX01000044.1, on the reverse strand, counting down.
GCTTCAAAATCCATGAAATAGCGATTCAATCGAGTGTCTGTGCAGTCCAACTTCTCACATAGATTATTGATGTTTGAAAAACCAAGTCTATCAATGACTAAGTTAGAAGCGGTGTTGTCAGACACCACTATCATGAGCTTCATTAGATCGAGAATTGATAAGGAAAGGGAATTGTTCAATAGCTTAAGGACTCCATCTCCTCCTACCTTCTTATGTGAAGGAATATCCACCTTCTCATCAAAGTCCAGTTCTCCTATTTCCACTTGCCTAAAAGCTTCCATAAGGATTGGAATCTTGATGGTACTTGCCGCTGGCACTTTCTTTTTACTATTAATCTCAATCGTTTCATCGGTCGTTTTGACTACAATGCTGACATTGCCTTTAATACTTGCAGCAGTGTGTTCAACTTCAGCTTTAAAGGACCTCATGACACAGGCTCCTCCTTTTTTAACTAACCTGTACTGGAACTTATCTAACCGTTCTACTCTGTCCCACTGATATCCAATATCGTTATCTTTCGATTTCCGCTGATCAAGCTTCTTAACCGCGAATCTTCTTTTCTTGCACGCCATATGATTTGAGAAAAGTTTTCAGGCTCGAAGCGGTAGTGATCGATCAAATACTTTTCAAATTTCTCGTGATCAACCTGGTTTTGATGTTCTTTGGCATAGTTAATCAAAATTTGAGTCAGTTCCTTATAGCTCATGCTTTTTGATCGATCCTGAGAAAAGGCTACAGGATCCGTCGGAAGCACATACTCATTTCTCAATGCTTCCGTTGAAAAACTGTCTTTAAATTGGTTCGTTGTTTTCTCTATTAATAGATCTGCCGGTATATCAGGACTCATTCCTTTTAAATCGTCATCAGTTTTCGCTAACTCTTTCACAATGTTAGAGATTTCGGGGTTTTCACTTTTTTGTTCCATACGCTCCAGTCGGCCGATAAGTTCATGTTGTTCTTTTGTGAGCTGCTCGATCATTTCCCTTAGGTGTCTTTTTTCTTCTTGTATATCCTCCAGCCGCATATTGATCGCATTTCTTAATGTAAACATGACTGACGAGCCTCCTTTAATAAGTCACGATTATAGAATATAATAGCACACTAAGAAGAGAGGAAATTCGATTCCTTTTAGATAATAAAAATTGAGAAAAAAGTTGCTGATCCTTTTGATAGAACCCTAAGGTAAGCTAACTTTAAATTAATGAAAACACGTCCGTTCCTTTTCATTTCATTAAAAAAGTGCTTTCCTTTTAGGAACGCACTTTTTTATGTTATTCATTTGATAAAATTCCTATTAGAACGATCACTCGAAATTTAAGAATGACCATGACCTCTTCCCGATTCCTCCGGTAGTTCCTTACTGGCATTGGGAATATTTTTGGGGTCAAAATTAATTACATCAGAAGAGTAGATCGTTACACTCATCTGTCCTCCATAAACTTTGGATCGAATTAATAAAGGCTGATTATACTGATTCTTAAAAGTAAAATCAGGACCGTACCAACTAACAGTTGCATCTCGACCAGGGGGAACATACGGAACAGATTTACTGTGTGAGTAGCGTTCCCTAATTTCTACTCCTGCATTGTCAACGGAGTTAAACAACGTAGAGGAAACCTGACAGATTCCGCCTCCAATCCCTTCCGTTACTTCTCCTTTGACGATGACTGGAGCATTCCTATACCCTTTTTCCTTCGTTCTTTTTCCAACCACTTTATTAAACGAAAACACCTCACCAGGAAAGACAACATGACTGTCAAGCGCTTCAGAAGCAAGACGGATATTATGGGAGCGTTCTTCATTGTTTGAATTAAAATACGTTACATAATGCCCGATTTGCTGGGTGCGGATATTAGCGAGCAGTTCTCGATCTACTTGAGGAAGAACAGCAAGTTTAGGAACATTTAGGGTGTCCGCTTCCGTGTTAAATAATTTCTGATAAAATTTCTCTTTAAACTTCTGTTGATAAACTTTGTAGCCAGCCTCACCAGGTATGATTTCTCCTGATTCTCCTATTTTGGCATTTACAGGTTCCCGGCTTATTTTTTCATCGATCCGTTCAAGGAGCTGTTCTGTTTTCGTTTGATCAATAAAGGGCTTCCCAACAAACTCGAGTGCAAAATCGTTTCGGTTCACACTAAGAATTTCTTCCCCATCATGCATTATAGACAACTTATTTTCTTGAATCACCGATTGCGCTAAAAGTAAACATAAAGATAAAATGGCCATTTTCATACGCGAATCCTCCTATGGGTAGTATGAGTAGAAGAGGGAGGAATCATGTGAACAAGTTTGAGAAGGCCGTTTTTCTTTAAGCGAACTCAGAAAAAAGATGACCCCTTTTATTAATGAGGTCATCTTTTAGTGAATATATTTTTATGAATTTAGTCGAACAGTTCACTTACGGAATGTTCGGTTTGTACCCGCAACAGCGCATCCGCTAATAATGGGGCAACCGATAGGGATTTAATTTTCTTAATTCGTTTTTCGTCGGGTAAGAAAATAGAATTGGTAACCACTAACTCTTTAATCGGTGAATCATCAATTTTTTGGAGGGATGGCTCAGATAAAACCGCATGGGTCCCGCAGGCATAAATGTCGTTCACTCCGCTTTCCAGAAGAGCCTCGGCAGCCTGGGTCACTGTGCCCGCTGTATCGATCATGTCATCCACAATGATGACGTTTTTCCCTTCAATTTCACCAACTACATTTCTAACCTCAGGCGCATTCGGCTCAGGTCGGCGTTTATCTACAAAAGCTATCGGCGCATCTAAGATATTCGCCATCCTCCTTGCACGTCTAAGACCACTCGTATCAGGAGCTACAACAACCAAGTCTTTGATGTCCTGTTCCTTGTAGTACTGCGCTAAAATAGGAACACCGAGCAGCTGATCAACAGGTACATTAAAGAAGCCTTGAATTTGCGGTGCGTGCAAATCCAGGGTGATTACTCTTGAAATTCCTGCCTTTTCCAGTAAGTTAGCAATCAATTTTGCCGTGATCGGTTCGCGCGGACGCGCCTTCCGATCCTGGCGTGCATAGCCGTAATAGGGAATAACGACGTTAATCGTTTTCGCTGACGCTCTCTTTAGAGCATCAATCATAATTAAAAGTTCCATCAAGTTTTCGTTCACAGGCTGAGAAGTCGATTGAATTAAATAAATGTCATCGCCTCTGACACTTTCTTCAATATTGATTTGAACTTCGCCATCACTGAAACGGACGACTGAACTTTTCCCAATAGGAACTTCCAATATTTCCGAAATTTCCTCCGCCAAAGGTTGATTAGAATTTAAAGTGAACAGCTTCATTTCCGATTTTGAACTCATATAGATCTCTCCTGTACTAAAAAAATTATAAAGGGAGGTATGTAGCAGACCAGCTCTTATTTTAGAGCCTTTTCTCTAACGTATATTGTAAAAAACAACATCTTCCACGTTTGTTTTCCGTAAATTTTTCTTTATTATTATATCACAAACTTACGTAATGACACATTTACACGGGCCACTTCAAGGATCAAAGTCACTTCTTATTGCTCATAAAAAAGACAATTCACCTCATGTAGGTGAATTGTCTCTTTCTAAAAAGCTTTATTTATAGGGATTGAATGGCGTCCTCAATGGATGTGCTTCCAGAGACGACTTGAAATTCTTTGCCAATTGTTGCTTCATTTTCTAAAGTGTTTAGAATGACCCGAGCTACATCTTCTCTAGGAATTTCGCCTCGTTCCACTTTGGATGAAGCTTCAACTTCGCCCGTCCCATCTTCATTGTTTAAACGTCCAGGATGAATAATCGTATAGTCAAGATCGGTTCCTCTTAACCAAACATCCGCATAATGCTTAGCTACAACATACGGCGCAAAAGATTCAGGTGCCGATTGGATGGCGTCACGAGTCGTATCAAACGAACTAATCATAACATACCTCTTCACACCAGCACTCTTAGCTGCTTCGATGGTTTTTACCGCACCATCCAAGTCAATCATCATCGTTTTGTCAGGTCCTGTATTCGGTCCAGAACCAGCCGTGAATACGACGGCATCCACGCCTTCGGTCGCTTTAGTAATCGTTTCCGGGTCATCCTCCAGGTCAACGACGACGGTTTCAGCGCCAAGTTCTTGGAAAAAAGAAGCTTGCTCTTCTTTACGAATCATTGCCTTTGCTTCAAGGCTTTCGCTGTCTTGAATAAATCTCACAAGATGTTTTCCGATTTGTCCATTTGCTCCAACAACAAGTACTTTCAATTTCTCCACCCTTTCTAAGTAAAACTATAGATTGATTTACGATTACAATGATGATTTATCATCAGTCATCGTGTTGTTCATCTATTCTAGAACATTATTCTATACCCGCTCTCTCATCTTTCTATTCTGAGCAATGCTTCAAACCGTATTTATCCTCGTGTTCGCAACCAAAAATTTGAATGGCTGTATGGAAATCCTTATAGAAAAACACCGTCATGCTTTCGTGCATGAAGGCTTTCCCACGTCCTAGCTAAAGAAACGGGTTAATTTCTCTAAGTTTTGTTCAGCATTCACAGACGAGTGATGAAACGCAACATGCCCATCCGGACGAATGACAAGTGTATGCCCTTTTTTCATGCCCAGCTTCTTCTCTACATGGCGGTGCACATCGTAAATAATCGGGAGCTCATCTCCATCTGTTCGAATTGTCCCACCTTTTGCGACAAGGAAAATTTTCATGAGATCCGGGTAGGTTTTATTCAACTTTTTAGAAAAGGAATCAGCTTCATTAATAAGTTCTTGATCTTGGGCATCTATATAAATGAAACAAACAGTCCCATGTTTTCGAATTAACGGGTACACACTTTCATCGTTGATGCCATCAAAAAACAAGAGGTGGTCAGGTACTCGTTTGCCTGCTTGAAGGGAACCTTTCGAGAGAGATGAATTCTTTAACTTCTTGTTACTGGACGTGTGCTCATACTCGTTATAGATATGAGATAAATGATTCGCGATTTTTTCCTGAACCCAGCTTTGGGTTAAGACCGCTTTCCCTGTCCAGTTCCGGATCTTCCCTTGCGCCCCTTCTAAATTAATAACTTTCAGCATTCTGGATGTCTCTTTGAGTACATCTTTCCCAATCGAAAATCGCTCATCCTGATAACTATTCAAAAAAGAATCCTGCGCATAACCCTTCAGGACCACATCCAGCTTCCAGCCAAGATTTGCCGCATCCTGCAAGCCAAGGTTCATCCCTTGGCCGCCAAGAGGATTGTGGATATGCGCTGCATCCCCGACAAAAAACACATCTCCCTGGCGGTAGTTGGGAACTTGTCGATGAGCCGTTCCAAAATAGGACAGCCATTTAGGGTTTTCCACTCGATAGGACGTTTCCAAAATGGTATCCATACTTTCTTGTAATTCCTGCAAAGACAGTTCATCTTTGTGCGGCTGACCCTGCTTTGCTCGGTCCAGCCCAACGACACGATAGCTGCCGTCTTTATAGGGAAAGAAAGCTACAGCTCCGCGGTCGTTCAGATGCATATTAATATAAATTTCGTTTAATTCAGGAACATCTACATCTCCTAAGAAAAATGTGTAGCCATCATCCTCACCTGCAAATTCAACTTCGAGAGCTTCGCGCACTTTGCTGTGGGCGCCATCACAGGCAACTAGATATTTCGCAAAATACTTTTTCAATTCTCCCTGATGAACCGCTGTGACAAACACACCTTCACCGCTTTGTGTGACTTCGATGACTTCATGCTCTCGCTCGACCTCTCCGCCTAGTGAAGTTAAATGATCTTCTAAGATCTGCTCCGTTTCACTTTGAGGAATGATGAAGAGATAGGGATATCTGCTTTGGATGTGGTAAAGTTCAACGAGTGATGGATGTTCTCCTCCTAAATGCAGTTTGGAACCGGGACCAGGATAGCCCCGTTTTAAAAAAGTTTTTTGCACACCAAGGAGCTCGAACATTTCAAGTGTCCTCGCCTGTATGCCAAGAGCTTTTGATAACTCAGAAGGTCCTGACCTCTTTTCTAAACAAATAAAATCCACCTGTCTCTTTTGCAACTCATTGGCTGCCATAAGTCCTGCAGGTCCTGCTCCAATAATCAGCACATCCGTTTCGATCACGCCAGTCATGAGACGTGCTCCTTTCCTTTGATAATGACCGCTGCGTTTTCTCTGATGTTACGGTTATTCAAATCTTGCCGGAACTATCCTAATACGATACCCGTAATCTCTATCATCAAGCACCTGAGGACACATTCAAAGATAGATTAAGAGAAAAAGGATTCGTTAAGGGGCTCACCCTCATTTTTCACAAAGTTACTGAGGTTATGGTGAGAGTGTGCCAACACCTGCAAAAAAGAGAGACGCCCTCCGCCTTGACCTTTAATTTCCTTCAAAAAGATTCCCTCGTTGAACATAGCTACAAGATTCAACAATAAATTTACAAAATATTCAAAAAATATTATTGACGATAGATTCCGTTTGATCTAATATTTTAATTGGAAAAGTATTCAAATTATTTTTGTCCTCTTTAACTGTTCTTCCTTCTCATTTCACATGTACTTCTCAGATCTTTATATAAATTCAACATCAAGGTTTCCTACTATATAGTCCATGATTTGTCCTGTTGAAAGTTTTGTAGAGGAAAGTAAATCTATCATTTTTCAAGGAGGAATTGGAATGGCAGTAAAAAAACCGACGATTGAACAGTTATTGGAGATTGCAGAGAGTTTTAACATGAACATGACGACAGAGGATTTAGAGACATACCAACAGCTAATGGACGGACCAATCCAGTCGTATAACCGATTAAGTCAATTGGTAGAGCCGACACTACCCGTCAAATACCCTCGAACACCTGGAAAACGGCCTTCCCCTGAAGAAAATGAATACAATGCCTGGTATTGGAAAACTTCCATTAAAGGCAGGGACTCCGGGAAGTTAGCAGGAAAAAAAGTCGTCTTAAAAGATAATATCAGTCTTTCAGGCGTTCCCATGATGAACGGTTCTTCATTGCTGGAAGGGTTCGTACCGGATGAAGATGCGACCATTGTAACCAGGATCCTGGATGAAGGTGGTGAAATTGTTGGAAAAGCGGTTTGTGAAGACTTCTGCCTCTCTGGTGGAAGTCACACTTCAGCCACCGGACCCGTTTTAAACCCGCATGATCCTACACGATCAACAGGTGGATCCTCTAGTGGTAGTGCTGCCCTCGTGGCTGCCGGCGAAGTAGACATGGCCATTGGAGGCGATCAAGGAGGATCGATTCGAATGCCGAGCTCATGGTGCGGAGTTTTTGGATTAAAGCCTACGTTTGGACTGGTGCCTTACACGGGAATTTTCCCAATCGAACAAACCATTGATCACACCGGACCCATAGCAAGAAGTGTTGAAGATGTCGCACTACTGCTCGAAGTCATCGCCGGACCGGACAACCTTGATCCAAGACAATCGGGCTTAGAAGCAAAACCATACTCCGAAGCCCTGACAGGGAATGCTCAAGGTCTTAAGATCGGAATTTTAAGCGAGGGATTTAATTGGAAAGGTCTTTCTGAAGAGGATGTAGATCTGTTCGTCAACCAAGCCGCTCAATCCTTAGCAGATGCGGGAGCTTCTGTAGAAGAGGTATCCATCCCCATGCATCGGGACGGAATTCATATTTGGAATGTCGTGGGAACAGAAGGATTAACCTCCAGCATGGTCAAAGAAAACGGAATGGGCACAAACTGGAAGGGTCACTATAGCACAAAACTCCTAGATGCTTATGGAAAAGCGAAAAAAACAAGGGCCGATGAATTTTCAGAAACCGTTAAAATGACTGTTTTGCTAGGTGAATATATGCAAAACCATTATAACGGGAAGTATTATGCGATTGCCCAAAACCTGGTACGAAAATTAAAAGCAGCTTATGATGAGGCCCTGGAAACGTATGATATCCTTGTCCTGCCGACCACACCAATGAAACCGACAAAAATCCCTTTACCTGACGCACCGAAGGATGAAATTATTATGAGAGCGCTGGAGATGATTCCAAACACGGCACCGTTTAATTTAACGGGACACCCCGCCATGAGCGTTCCATGTGGAAAATCAGAAGGTCTGCCTGTCGGAATGATGCTTGTCGGCCGAACGGGAGAAGATGAAACTGTATTACAAGCCGCCCATGCCTACCAAGTCACCCATGAACGGGTTTCGGTCACTTCTTAACTGCAAGTTTAAAGGGGTTACAGCCCATCTATTTCAGCTGTAACCCCCTTTTATAAAATCCAAGGCTCCTTTATAGAGACAATCTTTCAGACAGATGATACATCGTTTCATCGATGCGGGACTCTTGAGAGAAAATCTCATCAAAGTCATCATTCACCGGCTGGTTATTCTCTATCTTCACCACTTTCCCTGATTCATGATTGATCAGCAAATCGATCGCATACGCTCCCAAACGGCTCGCTAACATACGATCCCTTGCTGTTGGCGCACCTCCATACTGGGTATGACCTAGTACGGTCACACGTGATTCGATCCCTGCCTCTTCTTTCAGTTTGGCGTTGAGATCGATTCCAGTCACACTTCCTTCGGCTACGATAATAATGCTGTACCTTTTTACTCGTCCACTTTGGTTTTTCATCTGTTCAACAATTTTCTCTGCATCCTCTTTCCTTTCAGGGATTAAGATGCTTTCCGCCCCGCCAGCTAGTCCAGAATACAAAGCTATATTCCCTGTATCCTTCCCGGCAACTTCAATAATCGATGTTTTCTCATGGGAAGACGCGGTATCACGTATTCGATCAATGTAATCAATCACTGTATTCAAAGCAGTATCAAAGCCAATGGCATCGGTCACACCCGGAATGTCATTGTCGATTGTAGCAGGAATGCCGATACACGGAAATTTTTTACTCGCTAAACACTTTGCCGTCTCTAAAGCATCTCTTCCCCCAATGACAACAAGGGCATCAATACCCGCATTTTTTAAGTTTTTAATTACCTGATCTTGTCCGTTATCAGTCTCAATTTCTTCACATATGTATGATTGCAGGATGGTCCCCCCTCGCTGCATAACAGAACCGACGGATTCCGCATCCATTTGCTCAATATTATTGTTCAAAATCCCCTGGAATCCATACTTAATTCCAACCATTTCGATTCCATGATATAAACCTGATCTTACGACAGCACGTATGGCTGCATTCATTCCTGGAGCATCTCCTCCACTAGTTAAGACACCAATTCTATTCATTGTCATCACTCTCTTTCTTTACCACAATCATTGATAGCTATTTTATACTTTATTAGTTGCGGCAACAAGGGAACGGATTGGAGGATGATGGTAAAATCAATGAAGCACAGCATATCATTTTACTTATTTCTTCCCCATGTCTGTTGTAATTGACGGATTTCTTCTTTATGAGAAACAACTTCTCTCGGAGTTTCTAATATGAAAGGAATATTTTCTAATTGATCGGAAGCCATTAAAGGAGCAAATTGGCTTTCCTTAATAAATCCAGAGTCAAAAATGTTCGCATGCCGGTCTTT
>NZ_JRNX01000436.1 GCF_000786645.1 Halobacillus sp. BBL2006 | reverse complement strand
CTAAGCGAGACGCCGGTGTTAATAGCAATCGGGAGAAAAACCCATTTTCAATATCCTTTACAATTCCCTGTCCTGCGCCCCCTGCGCCTCCAATGGCTGCAGAGACAATAGATACAGGAAGGATAAAGGCGAGATAATTTGCCCCTTCAAAGGTCGGCAGTTGGGAAATCCCACTTAATCCCCCTTCATAGACAAGAAGGAAAAAAGCCGAAATCATCAGGTTAGGAATAAATGAAAATGGATTGCGGAGTGTTGTTTTAATGCTTCTAAGCGTTATGAGCCACGTGTCTTTCCAAACATTATTCCCCAACAGTCTCCCCCCTCTCTTCTTGTTCGTTGGTGATCTTAAGGAAAATATCATCAAGAGTCGGAGAAGATAAGTTGATGGTTTCGACTTGAATGTCCTGCTGATCCAATAATCGGACCACTTCAAGTAATTGCTTTGTTCCATCTTCGACATACACCGTCAGTTTCTTATTCTGAAGAATGACTTCACTTTGACCGAATCGCTCCATTAATATCTGTTCAGCCTTTTGTTCATCCTCCTCCGAATAGAAGCTAATTGTTACTAAATCGTTACCAATTTGAGCTTTCAATTCTTTAGGAGTACCTGTTGCCACAATTTCACCATTATCGATAATACTAATTCGATGAGCTAGCGAGTCGGCTTCCTCCAAGTATTGAGTTGTGAGGAAAATCGTTGTATGATTTTCTTCATTCAGCCGCCGCAGTTCTTTCCAGATGGCCATTCGATTAGAGGGATCAAGACCTGTTGTCGGCTCATCTAAGAATAGAATTTTAGGTTCATTCACTAGCGTTAAAGCCAAATCCAGCCTTCTTCGCATCCCGCCGGAATAGTTCCCTACCCTCCGCTCTGCCGATTCTTTCAGCTGTACAATTTCCAACAGTTCGTTGGCTCTCGTTTTAGCATCCTGTTTTGAAAAACCGAAAATGCTTGCATGAAGTTCTATCATTTCACGACCCGTCAAGTCAGGATCGACCCCCGTTTCCTGCAGGGCCACTCCTATATATCTTCTCACTTTTTCAGGTTCTCCGATCACATCATGTCCAGCGACAGTTGCTTTCCCTCCCGTTGCGTTAATCAACGTAGTAAGGATTTGAACCGTCGTCGACTTTCCTGCACCGTTGGGTCCTAAAAATGCAAAAAATTCACCTTCTTCAACCGTAAAGCTTACGTCTTTGACAGCCTGAACATTACCTTTTTTAAACGTTTTGGAGAGGTGCTCTACTTCAATCTTTCCATTCAAACGAATCACTCCTACACTTATATTCGGCATCAGTGTCAAAAAAAATGCTTACCTTAAAGATACCGAACTTTTCCTGCATTTTCACCTAAAAAGTTGTTTATTAACACATTTAACAATTGTGCTGACGTGCTGATAGTTTAAATACATAAGAAAAGCTGTGAATCAGAGCGTATTATCTTAATAGACTTATCTATTGTCTTCCACGTCCTTCATCGATAAGCTGATTCTTTTACCAAAAAACAATGAGACGTTCAAAAATTAAAAAACTTTTCCAAAAAATGTTTTAGGTCCTAAAGTTTCGGGAAGGGCTGATTTTGTCTGCTTTTTTCCAGCTCGCAAAACTAGACGTTTTTCGCTCTTGTAATGGCGGCTTTATAAG
>NZ_JRNX01000435.1 GCF_000786645.1 Halobacillus sp. BBL2006 | reverse complement strand
GAGAAAGCTCACCGAATTGCAGACGAAACGTTCGACTGGTGGCGTAAGACTAAAGCCCAGTTCCGTGCGGATATTTTATTCCGTGCTGCAGCGATCGTCCGCCGTCGTAAGCATGAATTCACTGCGCATCTGATTAAAGAGGGTGGGAAGCCTTGGAAGGAAGCGGATGCAGACACAGCTGAAGCAATTGATTTTATGGAGTTTTACGGACGTCAAATGCTTGAGATTGACAAAGGCGTGGAGATAAATTCCCGTCCGATCGAAAACAACCGTTTCCACTACATTCCACTCGGTGTAGGAGTTGTCATCTCCCCATGGAACTTCCTTTTCGCCATCATGTGCGGAACGACGGTTGCCTCCATGGTATCCGGGAACACCGTGTTACTTAAACCAGCAAGCTCGACACCAATCATTGCTTATAAAATGATGGAAGTTCTTGAAGAAGCAGGTCTTCCAGCAGGTGTTATCAATTATATTCCAGGAAGCGGGAAAGAAGTGGGCGACTATCTCGTCGATCACCCGCGTACCCGTTTTATCAGCTTCACAGGTTCACGTGAAGTCGGTACACGCATTTTTGAACGTGCCGCTAAAGTTCACGAAGGTCAAAAATGGCTGAAGCGCACGATCATCGAAATGGGTGGTAAAGATACAATCGTTGTCGATAAAGACTCTGATCTTGAATTGGCGGCGGATGCAATCACATATTCTGCTTTCGGTTTCTCCGGGCAAAAGTGTTCTGCTTGTTCCCGCGTCGTTGCACATGAAGATGTTTACGACGAGCTGCTTGACCGTGTCGTTCATAAGACGAAAGAACACGTCAATTACGGCGATCCGACAGACAACAGCCATTACATGGGACCTGTGATTGACCAGGGAGCGTATGACAAGATCATGGACTACATTAGCATTGGAAAAGAAGAAGGCAAGCTGATGGCAGGTGGTAAAGGGGATGATAGTAAGGGATGGTTCATCGAGCCAACCGTTATTGCTGACCTGAAACCTGATGCAAAGATTATGCAGGAAGAAATTTTTGGACCAGTCGTCGGTTTCACAAAAGCGAAGTCATTTGATGAAGCTATGGAAATCGCAAACAATACCGAGTATGGCCTGACAGGTGCGGTCATATCCAACAACCGTAAGCACATCGAACAAGCTCGTGAAGATTTCCATGTCGGAAACCTCTACTTTAACCGCGGATGTACAGCCGCCATCGTTGGCTACCACCCATTTGGCGGATTCAATATGTCTGGAACAGACTCCAAAGCAGGCGGACCGGACTACTTAATCCACCACATGCAAGGTAAAACGACATCTGAAATGCTTTAAAGCAAGATAATCAAATAATCCTCTTTCTTCCATTTGCAGAAAGAGGATTATTTTTTTCAAAACGTACATAATAACAAAAGTAAATATAGAGTAAATCATCAATATTTGGAAATGCGCAAAAAGAAATATAAA
>NZ_JRNX01000434.1 GCF_000786645.1 Halobacillus sp. BBL2006 | reverse complement strand
GGCATCTATGGTGGGTTTATTCAGGCGGGTGTTGGATTCATCATCATTGCTGCCCTCACGCTTGTTTCTGGATTGTCTTTGGTCAAAATCAACAGCATAAAGGTATTTGTCGTTGCGATTTATACGACATCAGCGCTAGTCGTCTTCATTATCAATAATCAAATTCACTGGGGTTATGGGTTGACGCTTGCCGCAGGTACAAGCATTGGAGCATTTCTTGGAAGTAAATTCGCTGTGAAGCACGGAGAGAAGTGGGTGCAGCGAATTTTGATTGTCGCCGTCCTGATTATGGCGATTAAACTGCTATTTACATAGTACACGTAAAGGATTGGAGGCGATTTTTTGAAAATCAAAGGAATTGCTTTGGTTCTGTTAGGTGCGGCAAGTTTTGGATTTACGCCTATCTTCGTTAAAACAGGATTCGCATATGGGTACACTCTTGGCCAGTTAAATATTGCCCAGATGTTAGTGGCCATCCTTATATTGTGGGGACTGAGTCTAGTAAAAAAACTGAATGTAAAAGAATTAAGAAAAGAAGAGATCCTGAAAGTCATAGCAACCGGAACGACCGTTGGATTAACGAGTATCTTTTATTACGGGGCTATGCAATACTTATCAGCTTCCTTGGCGATCATCCTTCTCTTCCAATTTGTTTGGATCGGGATGATTTATGAATGGATATTTAGTAAGAGTAAACCGACTAAGGTAAACCTCCTATCGATGGTCATTACTTTAACGGGAGTGGTTCTTTCTTCTAATGTCATGAACGGCAAGGTTTTTGATCTTCCACCAATCGGCCTTCTGCTCGGACTTTTATCTGGGTTTTCTTATGCGGGATTCATATTTTTTAGCGGTCAGGTGGCGACAGGATCTCACCCTATCCTTCGGAGCTCATGGATGGTCACGGGTTCTATGATTCTCGTCTTAATCGTTTTTATAAAGGACATACCCAGTTATCCTATCCTTGATGGGCGGTTATGGGCGATAGGGTTCGGAGTGGCTCTAGTTGGGGCGATTATTCCTCCTCTATTTTTCGCTGGTGGTGCACCTCTCATATCAGGAAGACTGGCAAATGTGTTAAGCTCCATTGAACTTCCAGTCGCCATCATTTCAGCCATGCTCATTCTATCTGAGTCGGTTACAGTTTTCCAGTGGGTAGGTATTCTGCTGATCCTCCTAGCCATCATGGTCAATGAGCTAGGGGGACAGATGGGATATAGGATGAAGCGAAAGAATGCTGGATGATTTCTTCAACTGACAGAAAGGAGATTTCTATGGATATTCAATTCATTGAACTGACTACACCCACCTCAGATATCGTCGAGGCGTTTAATCGTTGGGAAAATGACCCTGATTTAGTTCACTTGACTCGTCCGAGCCTTACGAAAACAGAATTGGAGCGTAAGGCAGTAGTCACTTTAGAAGACTTAAAAGAACGCTTGAAACATCATCACATTTATCTTATTTATGTGGACAAGCGGTTAGTCGGTGAAATGAACTACATGGTCAATCCACCGCATCTTTACAAAAATACACCTAAAACCGCCTGGATCGGGATCACGATCGGTGAGGACGAAGGCCGTGGAAAAGGAGTGGGGGCTAAAGCTGTGAAATATTTGGAAAAACAGATCGAACAGCAGGGAATCAAACGGATCGAGTTGGGGGTGTTTGAGTTTAACCTGAATGCTCAAAAGCTTTATAAAAAACTTGGCTACACAGAATTTGTTCGTATCGTGGATTTCACCTACTGGCAGCAAAAGATGTGGTCAGACATCCGCATGGAAAAGTTCCTGTCTTAACGGCCATTCTTCCTAAGAATCGTTCAGGTCTTTGTTGAACTTTGAATAATAAAGGTCGATTAAGCAAAGGCCGATGCCATACACAATGAAGGTATGGAATATATTCCACTGCTGATGATACAGGACTTTATCCATAGATAAAGCGATTAGCTCAAGCCCAACTAAAAGAATAATAAAACAAAGATAAATCAACCAGCGATTGTACTGCTTGAAATGGATGAAATAAGCAAACCATGCACCCATGATAGGGTTATACCCTAAATTAATGAAGATCGTATCGAAAATTGGTGGATCTATTCGTGGTTTCAGTGTCCATATTTCAGTCTGTATCCCTAATTGGTTCAAGATGACCGATAGTAAAGCGACGAAAGGGACAACGGTAAAAATCAATAGTCGTGCACGTCGATAAATAAAGATTGCTGTTAACCAGGGGAGTAAAAATCCGATAAAAAAGTTGAAGATCATGTCCGCCATCTTCTTTCTTAAATTTTTGAATATGTGCCTGCAGAAACCTCTATTATTTAGATTCTATAAAAGGAGGGCTTTTATAGGAGGTAATTTATGTTAATGAATTCAGAGGGGACAAAACCTCGAATATTCCGCCTTTTAAAGCGTAAATTACCGTTCTATTCTTCCTGATCGATTTTTTCAATATTATTTAACATTCGAATATACTCATGTAAAATAGATGATAAAGGTAATTTTTCTTAATTTTAGGAAAACAAACACGAGATCAACCACTCTACCTTCGTTGCCGGAACATAGCGGAAGAAACTAAAAAAGGAGAGATTAAACAAATGGGATCAAATGAATTTCTTTCTGCAAGCACCCTTGTTGAGAAAAAATATTTTGATGTAGAACCAATCAGCAGGCGAATCAAAGTGTATGAGCTGCCTGAAGATATGAGTGAAGACCGAATGCGTGAGCTTAAAACAGCGGCTTCTGAAATGGATTGCGATAAACTTATTTTTTACGTCAAATCAGGAAGTGAAGAGGAAGCGGTTGTTCAAGATTTAAATTGCTATTATGAAGCAGAAATCAAAGGCTTTTTCAGAGGCGAAGATGCCAAGATTTATGCAAACTATTTGGATCCTTCAAGAAACCATGCGGACACCGAGAATGTAATCTCTCATGTGGAAGAAATGGACTTTACGGATAAAATGAAAAGAGAGAAGCTCCATGATAACTATACGATCATATGGGGGCAAGAGAAACATGCCGAGGAAATGGCTGCTTTTTACAAAGGCGTTTTCTCTAAGTATCCTACGCCGATTCATGATCCGGACTATATTGTAAAGATGATGAGAGACCATGTTCACTTTTCACTGATTTATAGTGGTGATGAGCTTGTAAGCGCTTGCTCTGCAGACATTTTCTCTGAATACGAAGCAGCTGAATTTACCGATTGTGCTACATCACCAGCCCATAGAGGAAAAGGACTGCTTTCTTATCAATACCCATTGCTGGAAAACAAAATGAAAGAACTTGGCATTCAAACGATGTTCTCCTATACAAGAGCTATTTCGATGGGAATGAATATTGTTGCCGCTCAACAGGGATTTACTTACGGTGGATGTATGGTGCGGAACAGTATGATTGGGACAGGCTTAGAAGATATGAATATTTGGTATAAAACTCTTTAATAACACTCAGGTCGGCTCAATTGAGCTGGCCTGATTTTTTTATTTGATATACATAAAAATTTCCATGATGTAGTTGTTTTTAAAAGCGGATAATTGCAAGAACAAGGGAGATTCTAATTAAATGTTGCTGAATCATTTCAAGGATAGGTGAAGATGAAATGCCAAGAAATAATCAACAAACCGAGACATTTAAATCAGCGAATCAAACGGATCGAAAACGCATGAACGGAAGAAAAGTCGGTCCGCTTAGAATCAATCATGAGCGGCCAAATCAAGGCTCGAAAATTGCTTTAATCGGATGGAGTATTCCATCGATCGAAGCCATGCAGCAGATCGGTAAAGAGTATATTGTCGTAAGCCATGAAGATTTCAAACCTTATGCGGAACAACACCGTATTCCGTTCTTATCATGGGATTTTGGAAAGCCAGATCAGTATCAAGAGGTTTATGAACGGTCGAGTGGTCTGTTCAACCAATTGAGAAGATTAGACGTCGGGCTCACCATTCCCATTTTCGAAGAAACGGTAGAATGGTCCGGGGCTCTGAATGCCCGTTTTCGGAATGATCCGAGTGTATTTGACCATTCGATTCTCTTTCGGGATAAGGCGATGATGAAGCGTAGGGCCCACTTAGGCGGGTTAAAGGTAGGCGTGTTCGAAGAAGTAGACAGTAAAGAAGAGGTCCACCGCTTTTTTAAACGGGTCAATCATTCGTTATTGAAAAACCGCAGTGAAGATCCAGACCCCGTTCATTTTAAAGCGCTAAATAAAGCGGGTGCGGCTGGCCATCGGATGATTTTTTCTGAGGAGGATATCGAGAAAAAGTTGACTGATGATAGCTTTCCAGGTTTAGTCGAAAGTCATTTGTCAGGAATTGAAATTTCCTGTGAAGCATTTATCCATAATGGGGAAGTCAGGTTTCTGAATATGACGGAGTACGTTCTGTTAGGGTATTCCAGTATGGTTCCTCCTTCAGCTGCAATCGAACAATATCGCCAACTGATCCTCAAAGAGGTAGAAAAGCTGATCGAAGCGTTCGACATTCAGTATGGAATGATACATCCGGAGTTCTTTATTACAGAGCAAGAGGAAATTTTCTTTGGAGAAGTCGCCTATCGTATTCCTGGGGGGCACATTTTTGAACTCATCCAAAAGGTTTACGGATTCAATCCATTTGGAGCTCATATTTTATGCTGCGATCCGTATACAACACTAGAGGAACTGGAACGATTTGTACCAAGTCAAATACAACCAAACGGACATGCAGGCAGCTTTATGGTTTATCCCAAAAAGAAAACAGTGAGCCGTGTTCATATTCCTTCTGAATTAGAGGGGCATGCAAGCTTTGATAAGCACACACTTTATAAACCGACCGTCTCTAAGATTCAAGATACCGGCGAAGGCTATGGGAATCATTGGGGGACGATTTTCTTTCATGGAGATGACAGCCAGGAAATATCAAGGTTATTAACCGATTATGTAGACCATGACTTTTATGTGTAGGAGGAAAAAATGCGATGACATTGAATGTGGAAACGACCAAAGCAGAAACCTTTAAACAAGAACTGGAAACGATGGAGACTGCCTATTCATTTGCGAAGCCGATGTACCATAGTAACCTATTGCAAGCGGCTGCTAACTTAATGGATGAGGAAGGGGGCCTGTCCGTATTGTACAAAATGGCAGAACGTTATGACCAAGCGGGTATTTTTCAAGATAGTCCATGGGAGGACCCGTCGAAGTTGCAGCCTTATCTTGTCAAAGGTTCACTGCAAGCAGGAGGAATGACCTCCATTTCTGAGATGCTGAGTGAGTTGAGAATGATTGCCATTGCAAAAGGGGAGTATGAGCGCGAAGGAGTTTCAAAAGAACAGGCGCAATCTTTTTTACATGAAGTCATGGCATTGAATATTGATATTCTTTTTCCGGAAGAAACCGAGGCTGCCCGAATTGAGGGTAAAGGAAAAGACAAGGATCGGATGGAGCGGTTATTTCAATTCCTATCTGAGAAACTATCCTTGGCTGCGATCTCAGGTGAACTCGTCAAGGAAATGAGAGAGCTCATTGCTCAACGGCCTATTATGGTGAATCGAATTGTGAAAATGGCAGAGCATGCAGAGAAATTGTTGGATAAAGATATCGATGAAGCGGACAGAAAAGCGATCCAATCGTATCTACATGCGATTAATAGGAAGACGAAGAAAAGCCAAAATTGCGATGTGAAGAAATATCGTACAAAAGTAAAAGAGTTGAAAGAAGAAGATTTGAAAAAAGAAGCACAGTCTTTTGCTAAGACGATGCGCGACACAGGACTCGTCGCGCCCAATCACGTTGTTTTAGTCCGTTATTTGAACAAGCAATATCCACACATGCTACCGGAAGCATTGGCTTTATCCAAAAAAGGAAAAGCAAATGTAGAAGAGCATATGGAGTTTGTTCAAAACTTGATTAAAGTGGGCGTTCACATCCCTTTACGTCAATCCTTATACGGTCTTGCTAAATTGCTGGATCGGGGAGTGCTCTCCTCATCACCGGTCATTCCAGGGATTCGCCGAATCATTGAGCTAGACCTTCAGCCGGATATTCGAAGAGTTTTACTCAACTCCATCAATGGCAACGAGGGTATCACGGCGAACAGCATTCTCGTAGCTGGAATTATCAGTGTACTTGGCCAGCCACTAGGAATCGGACAGGGCATGAATCCTACTTGTCAAACTGCACGAGGCATCAGCTTGTGGTCGCTTCATGCACCGGGACATCTTCTTGACTTAATCGCAAGAGCAGCAAGAGATGGAGATATCGATGTCATGTTTGAGGGCGCGACCATTCATTCAAAAGATTTACGTGAAGGATTAGTGGACGATTTGCATGAGGAGCTGGATCCGGTATCTTTGGTGCTTGTTCCTCACTTGGACCGCATCTATTCTGAACTGGTTCGCCGCTCGAAGTTTCGGGGGGACGATGTTCATAAATGGGTGAATCCAGCATTTTATGGGAATTGGATTTCGAAAGGGTTCTGTAGTGTCATTGATCCTATGACAGGTTCTGTAGCTGACTATCCTGGGTTTGTCCGCCTCTTTTATGCCACCCATCATCCTGATTACAATGAAGGATACGAGCTTATTTACCCGAATCCTGTAGGCATATTTATTACGAATTCTTTTGGGAAATTCTTAGGCTTACATGCCGTATCTATTCAGCGTATAGCTAAAGATACAAAAGGGGAAATCCGTGTCTATTTTTATAACCCCAATAACGATAGTGCCCAGGACTGGGGACAGGGGATCCAGCCAAGCGTCACAGGCTTCAATGAAATTCCCGGGGAATCATCTTTGCCATTTCATCAGTTTGTGGCTCGCTTATATGCGTTTCATTATAATCAGTATGAACAAGGAGATGCTTACGCCGTCGACGATCAGATCGTAAATGATGTAGAAAAGTTAGCCAAAGAAAGCTGGGGAGATCAGTACACCTGGGTCCAATTGTAGAGAAAAAAATCCTGCTGATTAGCAGGATTTTTTCATTGAAATAGTTTTATGGTCGGCACGTTTAAGGTCATCCAGTTGAGGTATTGAAAGATATGAAGAGCTTATACCTTTCAAATAGGGAGTGAAATTGCCATGGGATTGACCGATTATATTATTTTCGGATTTGCAGCTCTATTTTTAATTATTCTATCATTGCCGTTGCTTTTGATCCTGCGTTTATGGATAAAGGATGAACATCAGGCCGAACATTCCGTTTTAAGGAATTACCCCGTACTTGGAAAGTTGAGGTACATAACCGAAAAAATAGGGCCCGAACTGAGACAGTATTTATTTAATAATGATAGTGAAGGAAAGCCGTTTTCTCGAAATGAAATGGTCAGTACTTATCTTTCAGCAAAATACAAAGACCGCATGTTAGGTTTTGGTTCAGAGCGGGATTTTGAAGAACCAGGATTCTATATTCGAAATTCTATGTACCCGACTCATCGCGAAGAAATGCAGGTGGACAATGGAAAGAAAGTAAAGACGAAAGTGTACTCGATTGATAAGGACAATCTCTTTTCTCGGAAGGAACACCGTACCTATACAGACGCGGATCCTGTATTACTAACAGTAGATAACGCGGTTGTCATTGGAAGAGATACTTGCAGGCATCCTTTTCATGTCCGAGGATTAGTGGGCCAGTCCGCCATGAGCTATGGATCACTTGGGGAAAAAGCAATCACCGCACTTTCGACTGGTTTAGGTTTAGCAGGGGGGACATGGATGAATACCGGCGAAGGAGGTCTCTCCCAGCACCACTTGAAAGGCGGCGCCGATATTATTTGCCAAATTGGTCCTGGT
>NZ_JRNX01000433.1 GCF_000786645.1 Halobacillus sp. BBL2006 | reverse complement strand
ACGCGAGTGTCTGGGGGTTGCAGCTGGACGAGTCGTTTCCCCGCCAACCCGTGTCCTAATCCAGTAACGGACCCAGATATCTCGAAACTGAGTCTTCAACAATCGGGAGCTTTTATGGAATAAGAAAAACTATAATGAAGGTAAAATGTCCATTGCGCCACGCTTTTATAAGCTCTTATGAATGTGATATATTGTTAAAGGAAAAGATTTGCTTTGGAGAGGAGAATGTCCATGGCTGGTCATTCAAAATGGAGTAATATTAAACATCGTAAAGGTGCTCAGGACGCCAAGCGCGGGAAGCTCTTCATGAAACTCGCTCGTGAAATTTTCATGGCTGCGAAAGATGGAGGCGGGGATCCCGATACAAACCCTAACTTACGTATGGCAATTGATAAGGCTAGATCAAACAATATGCCGAATGACAATGTAGACCGTGCCATCAAAAAGGCGACTGGAGACCTTGAAGGGGTCAACTATGAAGAATATACCTACGAAGGGTATGGTCCCGGTGGCGTAGCCGTGATGGTGAAAGTCTTGACAGATAACAAAAACCGCACGGCAGCAGATGTCCGTCATGCGTTTAATAAAAATGATGGAAATCTCGGGGAAAACGGTTGTGTTTCTTTCATGTTTAATCGGCAGGGCTATCTCGTCATTGATAGGGATTCAAATGAAGCCGATGAAGAGGATGTCATGCTTGAAGTCATCGAAGCTGGGGCCGAAGAGATGGAAACGACGGAAGAACTGTTTGAAATTTATACAGAACCTGAAGCTTTTTCCGATGTAAAAAAAGTTCTTGAAGAAAGCGGATATACTTTTAAAACGTCTGAAGTCACGATGATTCCTGAAACCTACACGTATCTTGAAGAAGACGGGGTAGAAAAAATGCTCAAGTTGATTGACATGCTTGAAGACAATGATGATGTTCAGGAAGTCTACCATAACTTAGATGCCGACGAAAGTGTTTTAGAAAAGTTATCTTAAAGATATCCATGAATTCTGAAACTAATCAGGACTCATGGTGCAGGGATGGCAATAGCAGAAGAAAATATGCTTTCGAAAACACAAATGATTGGGTGTATTGATGACGTTTTTCACTATGAGACTCCAACATTAACTGAAACTCTATAGATTTCCTCATAATAAGTTCTGTTTCTGGACACACTAGAAATGGAACTTATTTTAGTTAGGGGGAGTCTAAAATGATACGATGGCCGTGGATTTTAGGAGTGCTGATAACTTTTGTTGGATGGCAGCTCTTTACCATGCAACAGGAAGGCCCCGTTACTGCAAATGATCTCTCTTATCAGAGAACCATTGAGGAGAAAGCAACGATCGACCATGATACAGTGCCGACTCTTGTTAAACCCGAACCTTTGAAGCTTAAAGTCATACTAAAAGAACATTATATGGACGGGGTTATCGCAACGACGACACAAGAAGAAACGATATGGTCTATGGTTGATTTCTGGGCGCGATATAAAGGATGGACGGTCGAAGATCAACAATTGGACCAAGTTGTATTTAAACGTGATGTAAAAGATATTTCTCCTTTAACAAAACAGCAAGGGTATTTTGGGTTGACCAAAGATGGAGAACTTGCTGTCTTTCAAGGGGAACCTGGGAATGGTAAAGTGATAGAAGCCTTCAAACCAATTCCTATAAAACCATTGGAATCTAGAAGAAAGACCGAACTGAAAAGTGGCATTAAAATAAAGAATTTTGATCATTTTGAGCAAGTCCTTAAACAATATTCTACCCAAGATGAATTATAAGAAACAGCCACTGGTGCCCAAGTGGCTGTTTTGTTTGGCTGGATAGGCACTTCTGACATAGGCGAACATGTGCTTGTGTGTTACAATATAGAGTGCTAAGCAATAAAGGGTAGAGGGGATTTCTTATTATGATCACTTATGTAAAAGGTCAATTGACAACAATCGAAGAAGATTCGGTTGTAATAGAGACGGGGGGAATTGGCTATGAAGTATTATGTGCCAATCCTTTTCATTTTCAAGAACAATTTAATAAAGAAGTGAAAGTTCATACATATCATTATATAAGAGAAGATCAGCAGAATTTATATGGGTTCAAGAAGAAAGAGGACAAGCAGCTTTTCGCCCAGTTGTTGAATGTATCTGGAATTGGCCCTAAGGGAGCCCTTGCGATTCTGGGCACAGTCAGTGTGCCGGAGTTCGTTTCTGCCATTGAGCAGGAAGATGAAAAATACTTGACCAAGTTTCCCGGGGTAGGAAAGAAGACGGCGAGACAAATGATCCTTGATTTGAAAGGTAAGCTGGTCGTATGGCTGCCGGATGAGCAAAATGAAAATACAATTTTTTATAAAGAAGAGTTGACTTCAAAAGAAGCTAGAGCCCACATAGATGATGCCATTGAAGCTCTTAAGGCTCTTGGTTATACGGATAAAGAAGTTAAATTGGTTCGTGCAGAGTTGCAAAAAGCTAAACAAGGTACCGTAGACGATTATGTGAGGCAGGGTCTTCAGTTATTAATGAAATCATAAGGGAAAGGAAGATAAACCATGGAGGATCGGATGATCTCTGGGGAAATGCAAGAGTCAGATCAGGAGATCGAACTAAGTTTACGCCCTGAAACGCTCAAGCAATACATCGGTCAAGACCTGACAAAGAATAATTTGAGTATCTTTATAGAAGCTGCGAAGATGAGGGAAGAGCCATTGGATCACGCGTTGTTGTACGGTCCACCGGGACTGGGGAAGACAACGTTAGCTTCGATTATTGCTAATGAGATGGGAGTTCAGTTCCGCACGACGGCTGGCCCGGCAATAGAACGAGCTGGCGATTTAGCTGCG
>NZ_JRNX01000432.1 GCF_000786645.1 Halobacillus sp. BBL2006 | reverse complement strand
GAATTCGAGCTTACCGACTTTGGCGGAAACAAAACGACGAAGATGATCACGATTTACAAATCTGATCAAGACGCCAAAGACTTTGACGATGTTTCCGATAATTTCTGGGGTAAAAAAGCGATTGAGAAGCTGAATGTTGCAGGCGTTATCAACGGTTACCCGAATGGAAACTTCGGCGTGAATGATGAAATCATCCGTGCAGATGCGGCAGCGATGATTGTACGTGCCTTCGACTTAGACACAGATAATCCGAAAGATGCTGGGTTTACTGATGTTAAAAAAGGCGATTACATGTACGAAGAAATTGCAGCGATTGCGGAAGCGGGCATCATGAATGGTTCACCGGACGGAAGCTTCGATCCGAAAGCGAATCTGAAACGTTCTGAAATGGCCAAGATTGTCGTAGAAGCTTACGACCTGAAAGGCAGCACCTCTGATCGTTTCAAAGATGTTCCACTTTATCATTGGGCACAAGATTACATCAACACATTGGCTGCGAATAAGATTACTATCGGATATCCAGATGGTACGTTCAAGCCGGACAACAACACGACACGTGCTGAGTTCGCCATGTTCTTAGCTCGTGCCGAAGACGATCGTTTCAAAGAAGAGTAAGTGACGTTTCGTCTAACTATAAAACATTGAAAGCTGAGGTTCGTGTACCTACACGGCCTCAGCTTTTTTGTGTAACCATCCGATATTACCATCCAATTTATGGAATAAAATAAGAAAAACTATTACATTTTGATTATTTTTCTTACAAAAACATTTCAAACTTTTTACCTATTTTTACTAAAATGTCGAATAGTGACCTTCTATTGGTTAACATTACCTCGTATAATGTCGATAGTAGAAATATAATGAACAGTAGAAAGGGAGATTGAATCAAATTATGGTAAGGAAGATTGTACCTTTGTTGTTTGCCACTTTTGTTTTGATGCTGGCATCTTTTCTTCCAGCTAACGTTGTGCATGCAAATTCGTTAAGCGATATCCCAGACAGGTCTGCAGATGAAATTAATTATCTGATCGATAAAGGAACCGTTACAGGCTATCCCGACGGAACTTACAGACCCAAGAATTCTGTTACGAGACAGGAAGCCGCTACAATGGTTGGACGTGCTTTAGGTTTAAATGGAACGAAGCGGAGTACTAGTTTCCCGGATGTATCCTCATCCTTATACGCTTCAGGGTACATACAATCTGCTTACGAGCAGAAGATCATCACCGGTTATCCGGATGGTACATATCAGCCTCGTAATGAAATTACTCGAGGAGAGATGGCATACTTAATTTCCAAAGCTTTTAATTTAGACGAAACAACCGGAAATAAATACAGCGATGTTCCCAACAGCGGCGCGCTGTCTAAGGCGATCGACAAAGTGTCTACAGCCGGCATCGCCAATGGTTATCCAGACGGTTCATTTAAACCGCAAAAATCGATTACTCGAGAAGAGTATGCGCTGCTTGTTGCCCGTGGCATGAACCCGAAATATAAAGTCGATGGTGAGGATCTAGAAGTCATCGATGAAAAAGTTGTTTCTACCGGAATCTTGAACGTTCGTTCAGGTCCAGGAACAAATTACTCAAAAATTGGCCAATTGACAGAAGGCGCTGTTATTAAGATTTATAAAGAAATCGGCAGCTGGGTCATGTTTGCTTATAACGGCTCCACTGCTTATGTACATGGTGCTTACATCATGGACAAGCCAAGCAACAATGGGGGACATACAATCGCGATTGACGCCGGCCATGGGGATCATGATCCAGGCGCATCCGATAATGGCTTGGTAGAAAAAGAAATAAATCTTGATGTTGCTAAACGTGTCCGTGATTACCTGAATAACTCCAATATTAATGTCGTGATGACACGTGATGACGATACTTTCCTTGAGCTGGATGAACGTGTGGATTACGCAGTTGATCATGGGGCGGATACATTCCTTAGCATTCACTCGAACGCTTTTCCAAACAACGAAGATGTCAGTGGGGTAGAAACTTACTATTCTTCTGCAGCACTAAGTGAGAGAGCTTACGATAGTTATAAACTCGCTCATTTCATCCAAAATCGTGTGGTAGAGGCTATGAATGCCAAAGACCGTGGAGTGAAGGATATTCCGTATCGCGTGATCCACGCAACGCCACTTCCATCAGCGCTAGTGGAACTTGGATTTGTTACCAATGATTCGGACGCTTATAAGCTAGGATCGAGTTATTATCGAGATCGTGCAGCCAAAGCTATTTACTTAGGGATCGTAGATTACTATAATTGGAAGTATTAACATGTGAAAAGCGGACAATTTGTCCGCTTTTTAATTTATCCATAGGAGATGAAGTCATTTGAAGAAGTACATCGGACATCTGTTACTTATCTTTCTCATCGGATTGGTTAGCTTCCCGCAATCATCATTGGCAGATGAGAAGACTGAGCGGGTGATCATCGGATTTGAGAATGAGATCGACACCACGATTTTGAAAGATACTCCTCACCAAGTCATTCATACCTATGAACCCATTCATGCGATTTCTGTTTTTGTAGACAAGGATCAAATGGCTGAGCTAGAGGCGAATCCAGAAGTTGCCTGGGTGGAAGAAGATCAAAAAGTAAAAGCCACAAGGCAGGTAAGAAACTGGGGCTTTGACGCAACCGGTACGAATGCTTCCAGAGATTTGCAAATCAATGGGAATGGTACGAAGGTGGCGGTCATTGATACCGGAATTAACCGCGATCATCCAGACTTGGAAGTCGCAGGCGGTGTGAATTTCGTCGGAGACGGATCATCGTATGAAGACGACAACGGACACGGCACCCACGTAGCGGGCGTGATTAATGCTCAGAACAACTCCATAGGAACGCTTGGCGTTGCACCGGCAGCTAAGCTTTATTCAATCAAAGCACTAGACAGTGAAGGGATTGGGAATGAGACGGACGTGATTGCTGGTATTCAATGGGCGATTGAAAAAGACGTCGACATCATTAACTTGAGTTTGACTTCTCCATACTCATCGACCGCGTTAAAGAAAATGATTGATAAGGCGCATGATAAAGGAATTTTCATCGTTGCGGCATCTGGGAATGACAAAACAGGACAAGGGCAGCTCACAGATGATGTCATGTATCCTGGCCGTTATGACAATGTCATCAGTGTCGGAGCTGTTACCGAAGATTTAGAGAAAGCTAGATTTTCTTACCAAGGAAAGTCCCTGGACTTTGTTGCTCCAGGTGTGCAGATCTATAGTACTTATATAGAAGAAAATGAAAGTGAATATGCATACTTAAGTGGAACCTCGATGGCTTCTCCTTATGTGGCAGGGGCACTTGCTTTGTACAAGCAGTTGTATCCAG
>NZ_JRNX01000431.1 GCF_000786645.1 Halobacillus sp. BBL2006 | reverse complement strand
AAGACAAGCGATGTAGTGGATGGCTTTTTATCCACGTAATCGATTGACTTATGACCTCGAGGGGCTAGGCGCTGGAGCTAGATGTAGACTCACACCGCAAAAAGTTATCCATACCTAAATATATTTATAATTTCCTAGATAGCGAAAAAATCCGCAGTCATAGACTACGGATATAATTCGTGATGATGAGGCAAATTCCCTGCCTACTTGAACAGGACTTCCAGTGCCTTCTGCATTTGACGGTCGTTTTCTTCGTTTCGGACTTCCTCCACGACTTTTTCTTCAAGTTTACCGCCTGTCTTCTCATCTACCTGTCCAGTAGCTTTCAGTCCTTCATCTGATTGGAAGGCTTCGACGGCTGATTTTGTTTCTTCACTATAATATCCATCTGTCCGGCCAGGATCATAACCCAGCCCTTCAAGCATTTCCTGGATGTTTTTAATTTTTTCGTTGTTATCATTTTGTTTCAAAGGCTCTTTAATTTCTACCGGGTTCGTATAGAAGTACTCAGGCTGCTTCACTTTAACGGTTGGTTCGATTCCTTTTTCATGAATCCAATTGCCTTCAGGTGTCAACCATTTGAACAACGTCAACTTAATTGTACTTCCATCCCCCATTGGAATTGCCTGTTGAACCGTTCCTTTTCCGAAACTCTTCGTACCTACAAGGTCATATCCACCTGCTTCATTCATGGCTCCTGCCAGAATTTCAGAAGCAGAGGCGCTTCCTTCATCCATCAGAACTGTAATTGGATAGTCTTTCTTCTCTTTACGGTTTGAGAAGTAACGGGATTTTTCACCTTTACGGTCTTCTACTTGAACGATCGGCTTGTCATCCGGAATGAATTCCTTCAAGATTTCCTGAACGTCAGTAAACAGACCACCCGGATTTCCCCTGACATCAATGACGAGTCCTTCCATTCCATCTCCTTCCAGCTTTTGCAAAGCTTTATGAAATTCGTCTGATGTTTTTTCAGAGAAAGAAGTAATTTCAATAACCCCTACTTTTTTACCGTCTACTTCCTTCGTATCCGTATAAACGGTTTCAAGCGGGATATCATCACGGACAATATCAATATTTAATGGATCGCTAACGCCAGGACGATCCACTTCCAAGGTTACTTCTGTCCCTTTTTCTCCGCGAATCTTCAAGACAGCTTCATATAAATCAAGGCCTTCGACACTGTCGCCATTGACTTTAAGAATTTGATCATTTGGCTTCAAGCCAGCCTTTTCTGCTGGTGAACCTTTAATCGGGGCGACGATCGTAACTTTATCGTTGACCATGCTGACCTCTGCACCAATTCCCTCAAAAGACGATTCAATCGACTGATTGAACTGCTTCATGGTTTCTTGATCCATATATACACTGTATGGGTCTTCAAGCGTGTCCAGCATTCCTTGGATCGCGCCTTCTACCAACTGCTTTTGGTCTACTTCTTTCACGTAGTTCTCTTTAATGACACTATAAGCCTGTGCCACTTTTTCTAAATCACCGTTAGCGGCCATATCTTCAATGACCTTCTTCTGCTCTTCTTCTGATAGGCTTCCAAAATTCTCTGCATCCTTACTAGCTAACTTCTCGGATTGTGACTGATCCCCATCGTCATTTGCGAAGTACTCTATGCCTATGTAAGAGCCTCCCGCCCCTAATAGGACCGCAAGCGCCATTAACAGCGCTATGAAACGCGGTTTTATATTCATCGCATTCACCCTTCTATGTTTAATTTCTTTATTGCTTCTATACTAGCAAATAAGCGCCTTCATCGTAAATGTGCGTTTATTACTGATATATGGTATGCCACAAAATGGAATAGCATGTCCACATCATTATAGTATTTTTTCTATTAAAGCAAAACCCTATCAGTAAATAAAAGTATGCGGAAGCTTGTCCAAATAAAACTGGTCCTAGTAAAAAAGCTGCCTCTATCCAAGAGACAGCTTTACTCATTTAATAATCGTAGCCGTATTCACCTTTGTTTTCATCACGAACAACCATACCGTCTTCAATCGCGATCACTCGCCTGCGGATCGTGTTCACGATCTCCTGGCTGTGTGTCGCCATTAAAATCGTTGTTCCTCCGGCGTTGATTTCATCCAGGATGTGCATGATTTCCCACGAAGTATCTGGATCTAGATTCCCTGTCGGCTCATCAGCGATCAAAATCTTCGGATGATTCACGATTGCCCGGGCAATGGAAACCCTTTGCTGCTCTCCGCCTGAAAGTTCATCTGGAATAAAGCGAGCTTTGTTCTTCAAGCGCACTTGATCCAGAACATCCATGACGCGGCGACGGATGTTGGACGGATTTTCTTCAATGACTTCCAGTGCAAAAGCTACATTTTCATAAACTGTTAATGTTGGCAGCAGACGGAAATCCTGATAAACAACACCGATTTGGCGACGAAGCTTCGGCACCCGGCGTTCTTTCATTGTTAATGTATCTGTTTCAATGACTCTTACCGAACCTTTTGTCGGTTTCTCTTCACGATAAATTAGTTTTGTGAATGTCGATTTCCCGGCGCCACTTGGCCCGACGATATAAACGAATTCTCCTTGATCGATTTTCACATCCAGACCATTCAAAGCGGTTACGCCATTCGGGTAGGTCTTATAAACTCCTTGCATATCTATCATATGTTGATCACCTTAGTTTCAGATTTGTTAAACGCTTTATTGCAAACAACTTCATTATAACATTGATATTCGATAATTTTAGACAAAAAATATTACATTTCTTTTTCAATTCATAACTATTATTTCACCATAATAAAAAGCCTGGCTGCCTCAGCCAGACTTCCTTTGCGTATGTGATTATTTCTTCGTTGCTAGCCAACCAGCAATCAGTTCAGCATCTTCATCAGAGACTTGCCCTTGAGCCGGCATGCTTCCTTTACCATTGTGGATGATTCCCACAATGTCTTCAGCAGAATACTTGGATCCTACTTCTTGTAGAGATGGTCCCATTCCACCGCCAAGGTCGCCACCGTGACAGCTGGCACAGTTTTTCTGAAAAGCTTGTTCAGCTGCTTCTGCATCAACCGTGCCTTCTCCTGAGTCAGCGTTTTCATTCGTACCTTCATCTGTTTGTTCAGTCGCGTTGTCATCTGTTGCGCCTTCGTCTTCTCCACCGCCGCAAGCTGCTAAAACGAGGATCAGTCCTAGGAAAAGTGCGGATAATAGTTTCTTCAAATCTATATCCCCCTTCATGAGATAAGTATAGAGGTATTATAACCGACTCAAGTCGTTTTGAAACCCTCTCCGAGTACCTCTGTTGCGTTCATCGCAACAACGAAAGCCCCAGGGTCGACCATCTTCACCGTTTGTGTCAATTTCGTGAATTCATTCTGCTGAACGACACACATGACGACCCGTCGTTCTCTGTCCGTATAACCGCCTGCACCGCTTAACACGGTCACTCCACGGTCGATTTCCTGAAAAATCGCTCCTCTTACGTCATCCACATATTCTGTAATAATCATCACGTTTTTCGAAGTATTGAACCCGACTTGAACAAAGTCGATCGTACGACTCGTTGCAAACAATCCAATCAGTGCATATAGTCCCTCTTCCAAAGAAAAGACAATCGCCGATGTCAAAACGATCAAACCATCTAGCATTGCGACACTAATCCCTAACGGAAGGTGAGTAAACTTATGGAGCACTTGTGCGGCAAGATCAATACCGCCTGTCGAAGCTCGTCCACGGAATACTATTCCGAGTCCAAGCCCAACTCCCATTCCACCGAAGATCGCACCAAGAAGCGGGTCTGGTGTTGCTGGTGCCAGATCAGCTGTTAATAAAACGAACAACGGCAGCATCACCGTTCCAACAAACGATTTGATGCCGAAATTTTTCCCTAAAATAACAACACCTGTTATGAAAAGCGGAATATTCAAGATCCACTGGACAATACCGGGCTCCCATCCGAACACGCCCTTTGTAATTGTACTGATGCCCGCTACTCCGCCTGAAGCAATGTTATTCGGTAATAAAAATACGTTGAATGCTATTGCCACAAAAAAAGAGCCCAAAATAACGAGCCCGTACTCGATTATATTTTTCAGCAATGGAGGCATCGGTTCTCTTCTATACTTTTTTGCCATCATCATCATGTTGTCTTCTCTCCCTATTCCTTCGTCGATGATCCCTTTTACGAGATATAAACCGATAGGAGTATAACACTGGGCAATAAAACTGTAAATGAGAGTGAAATAACGTATTAATACGGTAAAGCAACTCGTTTACGATTACTATTCGCTTCTCCATCATGATCTATTCTGACACGCAAAAAAAGCGATGGGTGGAAAACCCATCGCTCAGCTTTAAGATTTTGGCGTCTGCTGCGTCTTTAAGATTTCTTCTAAAAGCTCCATGACATCATCGCGCATATCCTCGCGCTCCATGGCAAGAGCTAATGTTGTCTGAATAAATCCAAGCTGGTCACCGACGTCATAGCGATCACCTTCAAATTCATAGCCAAAGACAGGCTGATCAATATTCAAACGCTCAATTGCGTCAGTCAGCTGAATTTCGCCGCCTGCTCCTGTCTCCTGCGTACCAAGAAGGTCCATGATCTCAGGAGTGAACACATAACGACCAATGATCGCAAGGTTAGAAGGTGCCTCCTCGACCGGCGGCTTTTCAACAAAATGTTCGACCTCATAACGGCGTCCCTGCTGGTCCTTCGGTGCAATGATCCCGTATTTATTCGTATCTTCTTCAGGTACCTGTTTCACACCGATGACAGACGAATGAGTTTCTTCGTATTGATTCATCAGCTGCTTCAAACATGGCTCATCGGAACGGACGATATCATCCCCGAGTAAGACTGCAAAAGGCTCGTCCCCAATAAATTTGCGTGCACACCATACCGCATGTCCAAGTCCTCTTGGCTCTTTTTGACGAATATAGTGAATATCAACCTTGGCTGACTGCTTTACCTCGTCGAGGAGATCGAATTTCCCTTTTTTATACAGGTTATCCTCAAGTTCAAACGCGTGATCGAAATGATCCTCAATCGCCCGTTTACCTTTCCCAGTGACGATGATGATATCTTCAATCCCTGATTCAATCGCTTCTTCTACAATGTATTGAATCGTCGGTTTATCAACGATTGGAAGCATTTCTTTCGGCATCGCTTTCGTCGCTGGTAGAAAACGTGTCCCCAACCCAGCCGCAGGTATGATTGCCTTCTTTACTTTCATCTTCTCCACCGCCTTCGTATGTATGTAACTTCATCATAGCAAAAATAATTGGAAATGGATAGAAAGAAGGTAGGGAAAATAGACGTTTCTATCTATCTGAAAAATTGTTCACCTAGGTAAATCAGTTCTTCATTTACTAAGCCAAAAGGTCTTTTTATCCATTTTCGTACAATGGAATATTATGTTATAATTTCAGTGATCACGAAAA
Organism: Halobacillus sp. BBL2006; assembly: GCF_000786645.1. GTDB lineage: Bacteria > Bacillota > Bacilli > Bacillales > Halobacillaceae > Halobacillus. The sequence goes on along the minus strand of NZ_JRNX01000431.1, from coordinate 911 downwards.
GCATTCCTCTTGTCTTTCGTGATTGCCATTGTTCATTACATAAGCCCCGTAAGAGACTATCTCTTACGGGGCTTTACTTTTCCTCGGAAAATTCTTGGCTAGTTTTCCCCAAACTTTGACTCCATATCCCAAGAGGTTCCATTGATTCCGACTTTCTCAAATCCATATCGTTCATACAATCGGCGAGCGGGGTTGCCAGGGTCCACACTTAACGAAATCGACTCGTATCCCTCACTTCTCACCTTTTCCATCATTTTGCTCAAGAGTAACGTCCCTATGCCATCCCCTCTATATTCTGGCGAAACGGCCATACAGCTAAGTACAGGGGTATGTTCATTGATGTAACCATAGGTTTGGTTCCTGTCATCAAAGAGCCGCGTCCATACAGCACCAACCGGCTTATCTTCATCTATCGCGATAAAAGCGATATCTCCATCTCTTCCCCATCCGTTCAAATACTTGGCGATCTCAGGTCTTTCTATAATATTTCTCGACGGTCTTTCTTGTCCTTCCGGAACATAAATTGCCTGATAGAGCATTTCTCTTAGAAATTCCATATCTTCTTTTGTTCCCGGTCTAATCTTATACTGTGTCAATCGAATTCCTCTTTTCTCTTGTATTGATCTCTTAATGATTTCTATAGAAAAGATAAAATCCCTTTAGAAGAGAAAGCTGTTTTATGGATTTATAACAAAAGGATTATAAGAGTTATTCATCAAACGTGCAGTTATCTGGAACACCCGATTTCGAGATAACTTGGTCCGTTGATATGAAAGAGTCAGGGGTGGCTGGGAAACAACTCGCTTTCCTGCGGAGGAACTGGCAAGCCTCCACCTCAGTCGTTTCACTCCCTGTGGGGTCACGCCTAGCTCCTTCTCCTTTTTGTTATCTAGTTCCAGTGCCTAGCGGCT
>NZ_JRNX01000430.1 GCF_000786645.1 Halobacillus sp. BBL2006 | reverse complement strand
ATGAAGGAGAGCAGTTCCTCGGAATCATCAGAGTCAGAGGAATCTAAGGAAGCTCCTGGTGGAATGGACGGCATCAAGCAAATATTCAAGCACCTTTTCCCTAATCGGGAGGATTCTTATGCTCAAATGAAAATGTATATTGCCCAGGAGGATGAAACGCTGGAGTCGATCGCTGCAAAATATGAAGTATCGATCAAACAGCTGGAGCGGGTCAATGAGTACCGTGGGGATGTATCTCCTGGACAGATCGTCTATATCCCTAACTAGAACCATTTGTATTTAAAAGCGATGAACACTCCTATGATAATACCTAATAGAAAGATATCAAACGTTGTAGGCCAGAAGATTGTTCTCAATGCTTGAAAGATCATAATGGGAAGCAAGGCTGTTTCAATGACGATCAGCCATGTTCGGCACCATGGTGGTAATCGATAACGGTAAAAGCGGCTCAATTGCTTCACCTCCTTTTTTGTTGTGTGGATGCCTATTTTTTATAAACAGTTGACTAAAATAGATATTTCTATATACAATATGTATTAGGATGTTTATACGTGAAATGCCGTGACGGGGAATAGTACATGAACATTTCCTTCAGAGAGGAAAACGAACGCTGAGAGTTTTCCAGGAACCCTGTTGATGGAAGTCGCCCTTGATGCAGCTTCTTTGAATATGAGTAGGAGAAGCCGGTTAGAAGCCGTTATTTTAGTCGAGTGTACAGGAGGAGTATATCCTGTAAATTAAGGTGGTACCACGGAAATCAATCCCTTTCGTCCTTTATCTAGGACGAAAGGGATTTTTTATTTTTTAGAAAAAGAACATAAAAGGAGGAAGATCGAAATGGAACAAAAAGATCTTTCAATGCCCACAAAATACGATCCAGCCGCAATTGAAAAAGACCGGTATCAGTATTGGGTAGACGGTAAATTTTTTGAAGCGACTGGAGACAAAGATAAAGACCCTTATACGATTGTCATTCCCCCGCCGAACGTGACAGGGAAACTGCACTTAGGTCACGCATGGGATACAACATTACAAGATATTTTGACCCGCGTGAAGCGTATGCAGGGCTATGATGTATTGTGGCTTCCTGGTATGGACCATGCAGGAATTGCTACGCAAGCGAAGGTGGATGCCAAGCTCCGTGAATCAGGAGTAAACCGTCATGACCTTGGGCGCGAGAAGTTTCTGGAGAAATCCTGGGAGTGGAAAGATGAGTATGCGAAGTTCATTCGAACCCAGTGGGAAAAGCTTGGTCTAGGGTTAGATTATTCCCGCGAACGTTTCACTCTTGATGAAGGGTTATCTGAAGCGGTCAAAGAGGTTTTCGTAAAACTTTACGAAAAAGGGCTGATTTACCGTGGTGAATATATCATCAACTGGGACCCGCAAACCAAGACCGCTCTTTCTGATATCGAGGTGGAGTACAAGGATGTTCAAGGAGCATTCTATCACATGCGTTATCCACTGAAAGATGAAGAAGAAACCATCGAAATTGCGACCACACGACCAGAGACGATGTTAGGTGATACAGCTATCGCCGTTCACCCTGAAGATGATCGTTACAAGCATCTGATTGGTAAAAAAGCCATTCTGCCGATCGTGGGGCGTGAAATTGAGATCGTAGCTGACGATTATGTTGATATGGAATTTGGATCTGGAGCTGTTAAAATTACTCCCGCTCACGATCCGAATGACTTTGAGATTGGGAATCGTCACAACTTAGAGCGTGTGCTTGTAATGAATGAAGACGGCAGCATGAATGAAAATGCAGGCAAATATAAAGGGATGGACCGTTTTGAATGCCGTAAGCAAATCGTTAAGGATCTACAAGAGCAAGGCGTCTTGTTCGAAATTGAAGAGCATCAACACTCCGTTGGTCATTCCGAGAGAAGCGGGGCCGTTGTCGAACCGTATTTGTCCACTCAATGGTTTGTGGACATGAAACCACTGGCAGACGCATCTGTTGACCTTCAAAAAGGCGATGATAAAGTTCACTTTGTGCCGGATCGATTCGAGAAACCGTACTTACATTGGATGGAAAACACGCGTGACTGGTGTATTTCTCGTCAGCTATGGTGGGGACACCGTATTCCAGCCTGGTACCATAAAGAAACAGGAGAAATCTATGTAGGAAAAGAAGAACCGAAAGATAAAGAAAACTGGACCCAGGATGAAGATGTATTGGATACGTGGTTTTCTTCCGCTCTTTGGCCGTTTTCTACAATGGGCTGGCCCGATGAGAAAAGTGAAGACTTTCAGCGCTTCTTCCCGACCAATGTACTCGTAACCGGTTATGACATTATCGGTTTTTGGGTAAGCCGAATGATCTTCCAATCCCTTGAATTTACCGGCCATCGTCCATTCGAAGACGTTCTTATTCATGGACTAGTACGTGATGCAGATGGTCGTAAAATGAGTAAGTCCCTTGGGAATGGTGTCGATCCGATGGATGTCATCGATAAGTACGGAGCGGATTCCCTGCGTTACTTCTTATCGACTGGTTCCTCTCCAGGTCAGGATTTACGTTTCCACTGGGAGAAAGTAGAATCAACGTGGAACTTTGCGAACAAGATTTGGAACGCATCCCGTTTTGCTCTTATGAATATGGGTGATCTGAAATACGAAGATATCGATTTGAGCGGCGAAAAATCTGTAGCCGATCAGTGGATTCTTACTCGCCTGAATCAAACCATCGAGCAAGTAACCCAAAATATCGATAAGTATGAATTTGGTGAAGCAGGTCGCCACTTGTACAACTTTATTTGGGATGATTTCTGTGACTGGTATATTGAAATGGCGAAACTTCCACTGTATGGAGAAGATGAAGCACGTATCCTTACAACTCGCTCGATCCTAGCTTATACGTTGGATCAAACGATGCGTATGCTTCACCCGTTTATGCCTTTCATTACAGAAGAAATCTGGCAGCACCTTCCTCATGATGGGGAGTCTATTACACAGGCTTCATGGCCGAACGTTCATGATGAATTCCATAACGAACAAGCTGTAAATGAAATGGATCGACTCGTATCTATTATCCGTTCTGTACGTAATATTCGTGCTGAGGTAGATACGCCGATGTCTAAACAAATTCAATTGATGATTCAAGCGAAGGATGAAGAGGTCGTTCAAGAACTAGAAAAGAATCGTGATTACCTTGAGCGATTCTGTAACCCTAGTGAATTGACGATTTCTACAGACCTTCAAGCCCCTGAAAAAGCGATGTCAGCGGTTGTTACGGGAGCAGAACTTTATCTTCCACTGGCCGGTTTGATCAACATTGAAGATGAGATCAAACGCTTAGAGCAAGATTGGAAAAAGTGGGATAAAGAAGTGGAACGTGTTCAGAAGAAACTTGCAAATGAAGGCTTTGTCAGTAAAGCTCCTGACCATGTCGTTGAAGAAGAGCGTAAGAAAGAAACAGATTATTTAGATAAGCGTGCCAAAGTAGAAGCCCGCATTGAAGAATTAAAAGCATAAGAGACGAGGGAGAGTATTCATTATGGGTACTCTCCCGTTTTTGAAGCGAGGGATGCAGCATGACAAACTATGAAGAAGCGATCGATTGGATCCATTCAAGAGAAAAGTTTAAAGTGAAACCTGGTTTAAAGCGGATGGAATGGATGATGAGCCGGCTCGATCATCCAGAAGAACAACTGAAGGCCATTCATATCGCTGGAACGAATGGGAAAGGGTCAACGGTATCCTTTCTTAGAAATCTCCTACAAACTCAAGGCTATCAAGTCGGTACCTTTACATCGCCTTATATTGTAAGGTTCAACGAACGAATTAGTATCAATGGTCACCCCATTGAAGATGAGGAATTAGCGGTGCTGGTGGAGGAATTGAAGCCTTTGTCTGAAGAGCTTGCCAGAACTTCATTGGGAGAACCGACTGAATTTGAAGTGATTACTGCGATGGCCATGATGTATTTTTCGAGGCAGAAGCTTGATTTTGTTGTTTTTGAGACAGGGCTCGGAGGACGGTACGATTCAACCAATATCATCAATCCTCTTCTGAGTATCATTACGAATATCGGCCGTGATCATATCAATATCTTAGGATCAACAATCGGGCAAATTGCTGAAGAGAAAGCGGGAATCATCAAGCGCGGAAAACCTGTTATATGTGGTGCCAAACAACCTGAAGCACTAAGCGTTATTAGAAATCAGGCGTCTGTGCAGCAGGCTGAATTATCCATCCTTGATCAAGACTTTTTTGTAGAACATATTGAGAGTGTAGCTTCAGGCGAAAGGTTTGTCTTTCATAATAAAACTTACCGATCAACAGAATTTGTCAGCAGGATGAAAGGTAGGCATCAAGTAGAAAATGCTTCCCTGGCCATTCAAGTGATGGAGTATTTAAATTCAGAAGGGTTAGACGTAGATCGATCCAAATATAGCAGCGGCTTATTGAAAACTTCATGGCCAGCCCGTTTTGAAACGGTACGTCTCCAACCTTTAACCATTATTGATGGAGCTCACAATGAAGAAGGTACGGTTGCATTAGTTGATACAATGAAAAGACATTATAAAGGAAAAAAGGTGCATTTAGTTTACGCTGCTTTAGAAGATAAACCGGTCGAAAAAATGTTGTTGAAGCTTTCTGAAGTGGTGGATCAGGCTTACTTTACGACCTTTGATTTTCCGCGCGCGGTCCCTGCTGAGGTTTTAGTAGAACTATCTCCAATATCTAAGCAAACCGCTATAGAAGATTATAAGGAAGCTGTGGATGCGGCGACAAAAAATCTTGAGAAAGACGGAATCGTATTGATTACCGGTTCCCTGTATTTCATTTCCGAAATAAGGAAATATTTTGAATAAACAAACCGGGTATGGTACATTTTAGTTATCTGAAAATTCTATCATGAGCGTGTTTGATGGAACCCTTGAAAAGAAGCGAGGTGCAAGAATGACAAAGCAAAAAAAGATCGCTGTATGGATGGCTTGGCTCATCTTATGGCCGAGCAGCCTGTTTGTTCTTTACCAAACTCTTGAGCCGACAATTGCCGGAAATGGGTTGGAAATTTCAGCATTCATCATTCTTGCATCCATTGTAGCTCTTTTTCCATTGCAAGTAGGTGACAACCCCGTG
>NZ_JRNX01000429.1 GCF_000786645.1 Halobacillus sp. BBL2006 | reverse complement strand
AAAAATCTGGACAAGCCTCCGTCAGTAATCGCCACGCCACCTTTCTGGACTTAATCCCAGCAAACTCCATGAATTGAGGTGTAGAAATTTCCTTTCCAATCAGCAGTCGATAATCGATCAAAGCCTGAAGATGAGCATTCTTTGATTTGGTTGAGCATTAACCGCAAAACCAATGATCTCGTTTGCGGATCATACGAAACACTCCACATTCCCTGCACTGGACCCCTCTAATCAAATACTTTTCTTCCAGATTGTATTGGGGAAGGGTGGTCTTTTCGTATGGTCTGTGTTTTCTGCGCACTTGCTGCTGAAAATGGTGGATATCACTTTGAGACCAAAGTTCTTCTTTACAACTTGAATCTATATCACGCACCACCGAAGGCAGTTGCTTTGCTCTTACTATTCGATTGTTTTTAGTATCACCCCCTTTCGTTTGAATGATTGTGTTTGGATTAGAAATCACAATGAGTGAATAGATCGGAAGAGAGGGAAAACCGTAGTATTGGAGCCAGCGATTGAATTGAAGGGTTTGTAACTCTACTTGAAGGAATGGGTCAGGGAAAATATCCGTATTCGCGTTTAACAGCCTGAAAAGCTGATGATGATCGAAATCGAAGGTAAGTTCCCTTTATAGTTTTTAACTTCTAGAATGAGCAGGCATTTGGGGCTGAACACGAGTGCGTCCATTTGAAAATATTGGATGCCATCAAAAAGTTGGAGATCTGTTAGGCATTGAAACTCTGTAGAAGGGAGATAGCGAAGATAATGATCAGCAGTTGACTCACCTGCAAATCCTGCATTTGTTTTGAGAAGCTGTTCTTGGAGTTTGTTCTCATTAGGATGGCCGAGAGGTATACGACTTAATAATGATTCAAGCTGCTTATGTTGAATCGTTTTTTGACGTTTAATGAATGTCTCACTCCTTTCTCAGTAATGATTCGCTGCAAACACCTCAAATCCTCTTTTCAACAAGGTCTGACATCCTTCTAAGCCTCTAGGCTTATACCAAAATATGTCGCTGGCTCATTACCGGAAATTCAAATCCTCGGTAAGATTAAGACAAGAAATGAACGAGGAGGGAAACAAACCATGAAAAAGTTTTTACTATTCATCGCCGGGCTAATCGCTCTTGGAATTCTGCTAGCGAACCTGGGTCCAATGATTCTGCTTGGTGTAAGCGTTTGGTTACTGTATGTAGTGTTTAAGCAGTTTATGAAGAGTGATTCAACGGCTGGAAAAATCGGATGGGTCGTCCTTGGATTGATCATCTTGAGTGTTGCTGCATCTAATATTTATGCCGTTATCGGCCTGGCAGCCGCATATGGACTTTACCTGATCTACAAGACGTGGACAGGCAAGTCGGAAGGTACATCATCCACTTCTTACAAGTCCGATGATCCTTTTACCAATTTTGAAAGAGAATGGGCAGAACTGAACAAATAATCTAAAGGAGAGATATTCAAATGGCTAACTTGTTTACACGGTTGAAAGATTCAATTACGGCAGACATTCACGAGGCACTGGATCAAAAAGAACAGAAAAATCCAATTGCGATGTTAAATCAATATTTACGAGAAAGCGAAAAGGAAACGGAAAAGGTACGTAAGCTAGTAGAGCGCCAATACCGTTTGAAAGACGAGTTCACCCAAGAGTATCAACGTGCTCAAGATATGGCGGACAAGCGTAAGCGTCAAGCTGAAGTTGCACAGAGAGCCGGTGAAGAGTCCATGTATGAGTTTGCTGTAAAAGAGCAACAGGAATATGAAGGACGTGCAGAACGTCTGCAAGCTTCACGGAGAGACGCGATCGAGCAGCTGGAGACGCTGGAGCATAAATATGAAGAGATGAAACATAAGTTGAAGGACATGCATTTGAAGAGGATGGAACTTATGGGGCGTGAAAATATCGCTCGTGCTCACCACCGAATGAATCAGGTGATCGACGATGTAGCGGACAAGCCTTACTCCAGGTTTTCTGAAATTGACCGTTACATCGAAGACCTTGAATACAAAGTGAATAGTGCTTACTATCGAAACACATTCGATAGTAAGATTGCGCAGCTTGAAAAAGATATGAAGAATACAGAGGAAGTTACCGCGAAATAAAAATCATGATATTATTGAAAGGCGCAGGGTTCTGCGCCTTTTTGATACGATATAGATAGAAATAGAGAGGGGGATGACCTTTATGCTTAAACGATTATCAACGGACACAATCAATACGCTTTTAATTATAGGGGTGATCCTCCTCATCGTAGAAATTGCTTTTTTCAATGGAGGGCTCATATTTTCCGTACTGTTCTCCAGTTTCCTTATTTATCTGGGGTGGAAAAAGTATCCCGTGTTATGGCGTAAGATCTGTTTTTGGATCGGAGTCATCAGCTTAGTCTTAACGGTTCTGAGCATGATCGCTGTGAGGTTTCTAATTATTGCTGCGATCATCCTATTTATCCGTAATTACTTTAAATCAAGGAAAGATCCTATACAAATCAAGCCTGAGATTATCGACTATTATGAAGAGGTTCCGAACCAACAAGAACCTGTATTAAGGCAAAAGTTTTTTGGAGATCAATCGACTCCGGACCATTCCTATCAATGGCAGGACATTAACATTCATGGTGGTTTCGGTGATCGAGTGATCGACTTGAGTCAGACAGTATTACCTCACGATGAAGCTGTCATATCTATCCGTCATCTTGTCGGGAATTTAATCATTTATGTTCCTTATGAAGTAGATGTCAGTATCCATCACAGCGCAGTCATTGGAAGGGCAAACATTTTTCAGTACCAGAAGTCACAAGTACTCAATCAAATTGTTTCCTACCGCACACCTGATTACGATACAAAAAAACCACGAGTCAAGATCATCACCTCATTGCTCTCGGGTGACATCGAGGTGAAGCGCGTATGAATATTTGGCAAAGACAAGTGCTCACTGGTGTGGCCACCTTTTCTATGTTTTCCATTGTCTTGTTAAGTTTCACCTTTATGGCTTTTCCAGTCACCTCCTGGGGAGACTTGTGGAGCCGGAGGGTGATTGACTTACCGTATGGATTTCTCGTTTTGACGATTTCTGTTACCACCGGCCTGATTGTTGGAATTTCTCAAGGGTGGTATTGGAGGAATCGCATCCATTCCATAGAACTTAAAATGGATGAGGTGGCTAAAGGAAACGAAATCGTTTATGAGGATCCGGAATTATTCGAGTTAAAGCAAATTGAAGATAAACTGAAGCAAATCGAAGATAAATTTTCTAAACAAGCCGAACTTTCTCAAAAGCTTGCAACAGAGCGAGCCGAAGAGCGAGAGAAAAGCTTGCAGGAAGTGGTAGTCCAAGAGAGGAACCGTCTTGCTAGAGAATTGCACGATTCTGTCAGCCAGCAGCTGTTTGCTGCATCGATGATGATGTCGGCGATCAATGAAGCCCAGTCACCACAAGAAGAACCTGTAAACAAACAGTTGAAAATGGTAGAAAAAATGATTCATCAATCTCAGCTTGAAATGAGAGCGCTCTTACTTCACTTGAGGCCTGTTGCTTTAAAAGATAAAACGTTATCGGAAGGTGCGGAAGAGCTGCTTTATGAACTGACACAAAAAGTACCGATGGAAGTTGAGTGGACAGTAGAACCGTTAGAGCTTGATAAAGGTTTAGAAGACCAGTTATTTCGGATTCTTCAAGAGTCTATTTCTAACACATTGCGTCATGCCAAAGCGACCACTCTATCTGTCATATTGATCGAACGTGATCAGAAAATAATCCTCCGCGTGGTGGACGACGGGGTGGGCTTCGATGTGGAAGAGGCAAAAGCTAGTTCTTATGGTCTTCAAAATATGCAGGAACGCGCATTTGAAGTTGGAGGAACCTTGAAGCTGGTTAGCTTAAAAAATCAAGGAACACGTTTGGAAGTTAAAGTTCCTTATCGCCAAAAAGGAGGCAAGAGTTGATGATTACAGTTTTATTTGCGGATGATCATGAAATGGTTCGAATTGGAGTCTCCGCTTATCTCTCTGCACAAAGTGATATTGAGGTCATTGCTGAGGCAGATGACGGAGGAAATGCGGTAGAGCTGGCCCTTGAACATCGGCCGGATATCATTTTGATGGACTTAGTAATGGAAGAGATGGACGGAATTGAAGCGACCAAGCGCATCGTCGACCAATGGCCTGAAGCGAAGATCATCATAGTCACAAGCTTTTTGGATGATGAGAAAGTTTATCCCGCACTTGAAGCCGGGGCGACGAGCTATATGCTGAAGACCTCCAAAGCTGAGGAAATAGCGAAGGCGATCCGTGCTACATATGAAGGCCAGTCCATTCTGGAACCAGAAGTCACAGGGAAAATCATGACAAAGATGCGAAAGCCAGATGTGAAAGACCTTCATGAAGAATTGACGAAAAGAGAGATGGAGATATTGATGCTGATGGCGGAAGGGAAGACGAATCAGGAAATCTCTGATCAGCTTTTCATCGCTTTGAAAACAGTCAAAGTGCACGTAAGTAACATCCTTGGCAAATTGCAGGTACATGATCGCACGCAGGCCGTCATTTATGCCTTTAAGCATAATCTAGTATAAAGAGAATCGCACATGATTATGTGCGATTCTCTTTTTTAGTCAAGTTCGTTTAGTCAAATAGGGCTGGCTTTCTTTTATATATTTTAGGGCTGGTACTTTTTGTTCCTGCTTTGGCATATTCAAATAAGCGTAAACGGCTCCTACAAAAAATCCCCCTCCAACAATATTTCCAAGAGTTACAGGGATAAGGTTATGAAACAACCCGCTTATGGTCACCAGTGCAGTATGTGGCGAAGTTAATGCAATGGAGAATAAAGTAATGTTAGCGATGCTATGTTCATAACCAGAGATGAAAAAGGTAAATACAAGTAAAATCATTAAAACTATTTTGGCTAGGTCATCTTTTACTTGCATGGGCAGCCATACGGCTAAACAAACAAGCCAGTTTGCTAGAATAGCACGAAAGAAGAGCTGGGAGGCTGGGAGATTCATTTTCTTTTCTGCTGTACTGATCAGAAGGGAGTGATGAGGATCCATTTCGTTGAAAACCCCTGCAAAATAGATCATCCCAGTGAAAAATAGAATCCCAAGAACATTCCCGCCA
>NZ_JRNX01000428.1 GCF_000786645.1 Halobacillus sp. BBL2006 | reverse complement strand
TTTGAACGAGGGATGAGCGTCACCCTTTCACGGACTGGAAAAGCGTTTAAACTGGCTCAATCACAGCAATTTGTCGCTTCTTCAAGAGGAACCGTTGAGGAAGGCTATGCTGGCGATATTATCGGCATCTATGACCCCAATGTCTATCGAATCGGTGATACGATCGTCACCGGAAAATCAAATTTTGAATACGATGAACTTCCGCAGTTTCCGCCAGAGCTTTTCAAAAAAGTAACGGCGAAAAACGTAATGAAATCGAAGCAATTTAAAAAAGGACTGGAACAGCTCGTACAAGAAGGGGCGATTCAGTTATTCAAACGCTATCGATTTGAAGATTACATTATCGGAGCGGTTGGAGAACTTCAGTATGAAGTTTTTGAATACCGAATGAAGAATGAATACAACGTAGAAGTAGAACTTACTCCGATCGGGGAACGTATTCCTCGCTGGTTGAGAGAAGACCAGGTGGATGAGTCCTTGTTCGATGAGCGTAACATGCTCGTCCAGGATAGAGATGGCAGTCCTCTTGTGTTATTTAAAAATGATTTTTCACTCCGTTGGTTTAAAGACAAAAATCCGGACATTGAACTAACCGATTTGTTTGAAGTCAATCAATATAATCAAACATTCGAATAAGCAGCAACGAACCACTACATGAAAAATGTAGTGGTTTTTTATACGGTTATTCAAAAGAAATATTATCCATTATAATAGTGCATACAATAGTTGTGATCCAACAGACCTACTAAGAGTGGAAATGTGCAGAAGTTTCAAAAGTATCAAAATAGATTTTAAAAAAATGTCTCCAAACGATTGGAGCAGTGCATAAACAGCCGAAAGTAGAAGAAAGGGAAATCTATCAGTTCCTTCATTCAATAAAAGGTACCGGAGCGACAATTGATTCTGGAAGAGATCAGCAACCTGGCCAATAGCATCCTAACCCCTGTCTAGAGGGATATCTCGTCATGCCTTATCCATTAAGGAAGCTCTCAACAATTATTTTACAAACTATTCTTCATCGAAATAAATGCGGACAAATTTAAGTAGCAGAAGAGAATTAAAAGAATAACGAGTTCCTGAGAGGCTTACTCACAGGGTTTTTTTTCTGGAAAAATTTTCTTCAAGTCCACAAAACCGAATGTTTGTTCGTTTGATGTTAGAATGATAATATAATGTGGTAAACTAACTTTGAACGAGATAGAACGGAGGGTTTCGTCGTGGAGAATAAATTCGAATTAGTATCACAATACTCACCTCAAGGAGATCAACCGAAGGCGATCAAAGAGCTGGTCGATGGGATTAACCGTGGGGAACGACATCAGACGCTTTTAGGTGCGACAGGTACGGGTAAAACGTTTACAATGTCCAACGTGATACAGCAAGTAAATAAACCTACACTGATTATCGCACACAATAAAACGCTGGCAGGGCAGCTATATAGTGAGTTTAAGGAGTTCTTCCCGAACAATGCTGTTGAATATTTTGTAAGTTACTACGATTATTATCAACCAGAAGCCTATGTGCCTTCTTCAGATACTTTCATTGAAAAAGATGCGAGCATCAATGATGAAATTGATAAGTTACGACACTCGGCGACATCTGCTCTTTTTGAGCGGAATGATGTGATTATCGTAGCGAGTGTTTCGTGTATTTATGGTTTAGGTTCTCCCGACGAATACCGCAGCCAGGTCCTTTCTATTCGGATGGGAATGGAGAAGGACAGGGACGAGCTTTTAAGAAACCTTGTCGATATTCAATATGCACGAAATGATATTGATTTCCAACGCGGAACGTTTCGTGTGCGCGGAGATTCAGT
>NZ_JRNX01000427.1 GCF_000786645.1 Halobacillus sp. BBL2006 | reverse complement strand
CTAACAAACGTTTTTTTAAACATACTGACGTTAGTTACTCTTTTGTAAAAGCGGAAACCGGCCCAAGTTCATTCGTCAAATACTCGCGGATACGCTCAGGGAATTTTTGAATCGAGTCTTTTTGTTCGTTCCAAACTGTATTGATTTTTTCATGATCGATATCTGTATATTGTTGAACAATCATTTTTCGTAGCTGAATAAATGCTTTAAATCCTTCTGAATCTGCTTCAGGGATCACTTTTTCATCTGTCAAAATATCAATAATGTCTTCATAACTTCCTGGATCACGCATAATAAAACCATCGATCATCATATTTCCTACATCAATAATCGCCTCAATACTTATATGAGCAAGACGTTCCAATAATAAGTAATCAGTGAATTTATCACCTTGCCACGCCTCGTAGGTATTTTGAATTTTTTCCATATACTTTAATATTTCTTCTATTTTCTCACGGTTAACAAAATACATCGGATAACCTCCAGTAAATTACTTTTTCTTGATAAATCATGATAACATAATTCAATGTTTTAATAAGAATCTCACATGGATGGTCGATCCTATGCGGAAGTACTAAATTTTTTTAAAAAGGGTATAATAAGGCTATTGCTGTAATGGCTGCGGCTGAGCGTGTAGCCTTAATAAAAGGGCATAATTTCAGCAGCTAAGGATGCAAAGGTCCTTATTCATATTGATGGTCGAATCAAGCGAATAACAGATAAAGATATTTGATGAGATCATTCAATGACGACTTCTCCATCAGGAGATCAGCTAGTGTCATATTTATCAGGGGTCATTACAACTTAAATCATAAATCTCACTTAGTGAAGAATAGGAGATGATGACAGATGGAAGAAAGGCCACTCATTGAAGATGTAACCCAAGATACCAGTACCCGCTTCGTTTCTTTTACGTCCGGAAGTCACCGCTTTGAATTAGCTTTGATGAAAGCTGATTACTTTAATGATCAAACCATGGTCATCAACTTACACAAGAATCGTCAAGCGCTGCTTGATTTAGAAAACATAAATAAAGCCGGACACTTGGAGCACATTTTCCAGCTTAGTGCTATGGAAGCGGAAGAACTTCGGAACTACTTACCAGATTTACTATAAGCATAATGAAACCTCGTTTGGCGAAACTAAGCTAGAGGAGGTTTTTTTATGGGAAAAAAAGATAAAAAAT
>NZ_JRNX01000043.1 GCF_000786645.1 Halobacillus sp. BBL2006 | reverse complement strand
CCCGCCGTTTTAGGGGCAACAATGCCCGGCAGCCCCGGAGCAAGAATCGCTTTTATTCCACGTTTATCAGCGAATTGGAAATCCGTACCTCCTGGTTTTGATGCCAGATCAACAATTAGTGCATGAGAAGGAAGTTGTTTTATTATCGAGGCATCAACGATCAAATGAGGAACAGTGTTTATCAGAATATCGCATTCCATGTTTTCATTTTTTACGTCATTTAAATTAATGGGCGTCAAACCCATTTCAAAGACTCTTGCAGCACTTTTCGTAGACCTGACCCCTACAGATACATCAGCCCCAAGATGATGGAACGTTCTCGCAAGACCCATTCCGACACGGCCGAGTCCAAGAACAATGACATCTGATCCGTGAATTGTAAAATCGGTATGTTGAATGACCAGGAGTAAAGTACCTTCAACGGTAGGAATAGAATTATAAATAGCAACATCGTCACGGTCCATCAATGGGATGAGTGAACGGTTTACTTTATCGGTCAATTCATTTAAATATGGATTAGTAATACCTGTAAAAACAGTGCAATGATCTGGGGTATTTTTCAGCCAGCTTTCTTCAAGTTGGATCAGTCGATTGCTAAAAATTCCATCTATTCTACCTTGATCATCCGTCCCGGCTACTGGAAGAATGATGGCATCTAACTTCTCCACTTGTTTGGAATCCATGTCAAGATCGATCGCTTCGGTAAAGCTTTCATTCAATTGATCGAACCCGGCTAAATATACGGTAGCATTCCACTCGTTTAAACGACGGATGATTTCGATTTGCCGGGCATCTCCCCCTATAACTGCTACGTGATAACCTGTTAACATGCCGGATGTCTCCTTTTTTCTATGATCATATATCTCTTTGTATCCTATGCCACAACGTAAAGTTAGTGATTTTAAAGCAAATAAAAAAACCACAGCATTCGCTGTGGCTGCTTATGTCTTTCTCAATAAAATCGTGTCTTCACCTATGGTAGTAATTTGCCCCCAGTCAATGACTAGTTCCTTTCGAAAGCCTTGATTCAAAATAATAAGGGATTTAATCTTTCCACTTTCAGGTTCTATAATAAGATCCGCTTTACCAAGAACTCCAAGCTTAGTGCCATTTTCTATGTCAATTACTTCTTTTTTGGCCAATGATTTTAGTCTCATTTAACCGTCCCCTTGTCACCGTTCTTCACTCAGGAAAACAGGAAGTGCCCCAATCCGATATCCTTCCTTTTTAATGCGCTCGATCAATTCTGGTAAACTAGATGCCGTCACTTCTGTTGGGTGCATGAGAATCGTTGCGCCATTATGAAGTTTTCCCATAACCCGTTGAAGAAGTACATCCTTCGTTGGTTTCTGCCAATCAATGGTGTCCACTGTCCAGAGGATGGTTTCCATCCCCAAATCATCAGCTGCTTCTACAGTCATTTGATTGAAACTGCCAGAAGGTGGAGCAAAATATTTAATTTTTGTCTTAGTCAGCGCAAATAACAGTTCATCCGCCTGTTCTAAATTCATTTTTGCTTCAGATTTAGACATCTTCCCCATATCTTTATGTTTATAGCCGTGACTGCCAATCGTATGACCTTGCTCTTCGATCATTTGAACAAGATCAGTAAAATCATTAGCAAATGCGCCATCTATAAAAAATGTGGCTTTCACTTGGTATTTAGCCAGGGTTTCAATCATATCTGGTAAGTACTCTTCTCCCCAAGACACATTAATTAGGAAGGAAACCATTTTTTTATCAGGGTGCCCTCTATATATTGGAGAAGCTGGAAGGTCATTAAGTGATACCTTTGGCTGAATCAGCTTGTACACAAAAAGATTCGAATCAAACTTCCCTTTTTTCTTCATTTTCTTATAAGAGGCTTCAACATCGACTTTTCTACCTACGATTCCAGGTGTTTTTTTCCAAACAGAATCAATCCTCGCGTCTTGAGCTTTCCATTCATATTCATCCTTCTTATCGATGATCTTGATGTATAATGGATCTTTATTTTGACTTACTGTACGATCATTCGGTCCACTTGTAATGTAAGCCAGTCCAATTCCCATTAAGAAGAAAATGATCATTACTATGAAAATAATCGTTTTTAGCCTCATAAACATCCACTCCTAATGAAAGTCTATGGAGGACAAAGGTTCATTAGACCAATTCGAGGCAAAAAAAAAGAGACTGGCAAGCCAGTTTCTTTTCTCATGGTTCAGATCGATCCTATTGAAAGCATCGATCTGATGTACCGTTATTGTTCTGTATTTGCTTCTTCTTTCTTCTTCTCATCAATAATGACGGCTTTACGAGAAAGGTTAATTCGGCCTTGGTTATCAATTTCTTTGACCTTAACTTTTAAGGTGTCGCCAATAGAAACGATATCTTCCACTTTACCAATACGCTCTTCAGCCATTTCGGAAATGTGAACAAGTCCTTCTTTCCCTTTAAATAATTCAACGAAAGCTCCGAATTTTTCAATTCGCTTGACTTTTCCATCGTAAACTTCACCGACTTCCACTTCACGGACAATGTCTTCAATGATCTTTTGCGCTGAAGCATTCATCGCAGCGTCTGTAGAAGAAATAAAGACAGTACCGTCCTGTTCAATGTCAATTTTAACACCAGTGTCATCAATGATTTGATTGATTTGTTTTCCGCTCGGTCCAATGACATCACGGATTTTGTCTGGGTTAATTTTCATTGTCATGATTTTCGGTGCATAACGTGAAAGTTCATTGCGTGTTTCTGGAATAGTTTCAAGCATATGACCTAAAATTTCCATCCGGCCTTTTTTCGCTTGTTCCAGAGCTTCTTGAAGAATTTCACGTGATAAACCTTCCACTTTAATATCCATTTGCAACGCAGTAACACCTTTAGCTGTTCCTGCTACTTTGAAGTCCATGTCGCCAAGAGCATCTTCCATCCCTTGGATGTCAGTTAAGATCGTGTAATCTTCTCCTGATTTAACAAGACCCATTGCAATACCTGCTACAGGAGCTTTGATTGGCACACCTGCATCCATCATTGCAAGTGTACTTGCACAAATACTTGCTTGAGATGTTGAACCGTTCGATTCCAATACCTCAGAAACGAGACGAATGGTGTAAGGAAATTCGTTTTCTGATGGAATGACGACTTCAAGGGCACGTTCGCCTAAAGCACCGTGGCCAATTTCACGACGTCCTGGTCCGCGGATCGGCCCAGTCTCCCCTACGGAGAATTTCGGGAAATTATAATGGTGCATAAAGCGTTTGGATTCTTCCAGGTCAAGACCATCAAGAATCTGAACATCACCTAATGCTCCTAGCGTACACACACTGAGTGCCTGGGTTTGTCCACGAGTAAATAGACCTGATCCATGGGTACGTGGCAATAAACCTACACGGGAAGTCAATGGACGGATTTCATCAACTCCACGACCATCGGGACGGATTTTATCCTTTGTGATTAGACGACGCACTTCAGTCTTCACGATGTCATCAAGTATCGCTCCAACTTGCTTCAGCGTCTCTTCATCTGCTTCCATCTCTTCATAAAAGGCAACTACCGCTTGTTTTGCTTCATCGATCGCAGCTTCACGTGCTTTTTTCTCTTCTGTCTTAATTGCAGACACGATGGAAGAAAGGGCTTCTGCTTCAACTTTTTCTTTCAGTTCCTTATCAAGATCAAAAAGCTGTACGTCCATTTTTTCACGGCCGACTGCTTCCACGATTTCTTCTTGGAACGCGACTAATCGTTTAATTTCTTCATGTCCGAACATGATGGCTTCAAGCATGTCCGCTTCAGGAACCTCCTGAGCTCCTGCTTCAACCATATTAATCGCGTCTTTTGTTCCAGCTACAGTTAAGTCGATATCACTTTTTTCCTGTTGCTCAACCGTTGGGTTGATGACAAACTCTCCATCAACACGACCTACAATAACACCGGCAATCGGTCCGTCAAATGGAATATTAGACACTCCTAAAGAAATGGATGACCCAAGCATTGCTGCCATTTCTGATGAGCAATCCTGATCTACACTCATCACAGAGCTGATAACTTGAACATCATTCCGGAAACCTTCCGGGAACAACGGTCGAAGTGGACGATCGATAAGACGTGATGCAAGCACCGCTTTATCACTCGGGCGTCCTTCACGCTTAATAAAACCCCCTGGGATTTTACCTACTGCGTACAGGCGCTCTTCATAATTTACTGTCAAAGGAAAAAATGGTAAATCCTTTGGTTCCTTTGAACCGGTAGCGGTTGATAGAACGGTTGTATCTCCATAATGAATCAGGGCTGCTCCATTAGCTTGTTTTGCTAATTCACCGATTTCAACAGTAAATGTGCGCCCGGCAACATCAATTGAAAACACTTGTTTTTCTTCTGCCATAAAGAACCTAACTCCTCTCAAATAACTCTCTTGTACATTCCAAGGGTCTAGTTTCAGTTTACACCCTTATGTATGTAAACATACAGAAAAAGCGGGAATACTCCCGCTTTTTCCCATACATTAACGACGCAAGCCAAGGCTTTTAATTAACTCACGGTAACGTGTAATGTCTTTATTACGAAGGTAGTTCAATAGGTTACGACGCTTACCTACCATTTTAAGCAAGCCGCGACGAGAATGGTGATCCTGTTTGTGTGTACGTAGGTGGTCATTCAAAGTCGTGATTTGCTCAGTTAGTACAGCGATCTGTACTTCTGGAGATCCTGTGTCGTTCTCATGAGTTTTGTACTCATTGATTAGTTCCTGTTTACGTTCTTGTGTGATAGCCATAATAGCTACACCTCCTGTAAATATTTAGAATTCCCTTTCCCCGAGCGGACGTCGGAGTTTCGTTCCGCCAAGCGAAGGTTCCATATTAAAGCGTACAATTTTTAAGAGGAAAATGCAAGGGTAACGTTCATCCTATGCGAAAAAACTCACGTATATGAGCTTCATCATGTTCCAACTGTTCCTTGACTTGAGCAACACCCTCGAACTTCTTTTCATCTCTGATCAACTGAAGGAAAAATACGGTCAATGATTGATTGTATAAATCTTTGTTGATATCAAATAAATGGACTTCAAGGCTAGGCTTTTCTGCTTCCTTCACAAAGGTTGGCTTATAACCTAAATTGGCCATACCATAGTATTGCTCACCATCATATTGTACTTGAACTGCGTATACCCCTACTTTTGGGAGGTAATAATTTTCCTTAATCTCAACATTAGCAGTCGGATATCCAATTGTTCGTCCTCGCTGGTCACCTTTGCCTACAATTCCTTTAACAGAGTAGGAACGACCAAGCAAATCATTAGCTTTGTCTACCTCCCCTTTATCTAGCAAGGTCCGAACTCTTGTTGAACTCACTTTTTCTTCATTTTTCTCGACCTTCGGTATCACTGTCTGACTGAAGCGTCCTCTCGCGTACTTCGGGAGGTCCTCCATCGAGCCCTTCCCTTTATGACCGTAACTGAAGTCAAACCCGGCAACAACATGCTTTATTTTAAGACCAACAAAAAAATCATCAACGAACTGTTGCGGAGATAATGTTGCGAGCGATGTATTAAATGTAATAACAAAGAGATAATCCACCCCTAAACTTTCTAAGATATCTTCTTTCTCAGAAAGAGGTGTAATGTAGTGGGCTTGTTGCTTGCCTTTTTTCAATACGACTGAAGGATGAGGATCAAACGTCATAACAGCACATTTCAACCCCAGCTCACGTGCCTTTTCTTTGGCGGCTCCAATAACTTTTTGGTGCCCTTTATGGATGCCGTCGAAAAAACCGACCGCTGTGACACTAGGTTCAAGAGCAAGGTCTTCAGTCATTGAATCATGGGATAGACGGACCATTTCCAATATACTCACCTGCTTTATTGCATAATGTTAAAACACACGGACGGGTTTAATATATCCAGGCTTGGAAGGAT
>NZ_JRNX01000426.1 GCF_000786645.1 Halobacillus sp. BBL2006 | reverse complement strand
GAGTTGTTTCCCCGCCAACCCGAGTCCTTATCCATTAACGGCCAAGACATCTCGAAACTGAGTCTTCAAGATAAGGGAGCTTTATGGGAAAAGAAAAATGGACTTCCGTTGGGAGAAAGTCCATTTTTTGTAACAGAATAGCATCTGAATAATTTATTTGAGCCTTAAATTAAGAAGAAAAGTAAAACCAATCCTCCGACAATGAAGCAGTAATAAGCGAAGTATTTTAGTTTTCCTTTTTCCATAATGTTCATGAACCAGATCAAGGAAAAGTATGAAGCTACGATTGAGCCTATAAATGCAATGGCATAACCCAGCCAGATCGCCGAGGAATCTGCGCTTGCAATCAAATCTTCAATCGACAGCAACATCGTTCCTAAACTGACAGGGATGTACAATAGAAATGAAAACCTAAGTGCGGTTTCCCGTTTCATACCCAGAAACATTGCGGCAACAATGGTTGCTCCAGATCGACTGATACCAGGAATGAGAGCAACGGCCTGGGCGAAACCTACAATCATTGCATCTTTCCAGTTTAGCTGTCCTTCACCTTTTCTTCCTCTTAAGTTTCGGATCAACCATAACGCTACCCCAGTGATGATCAGGGTTATACCCACAGTCTGAGTTGTAGATAGTACTTCAATCGCATCTCCGAGTAATATTCCTAACACGCCCGCCGGGATGGTCCCAATAATCAGGTAGATAATGAAATCAAAATCATCTTTTTGCCTTGAATCTTTTGATAATAAGTATCCTATTCCGTTTTTAGTCAAACGGATCAAATCTGATCTGTATATGATCAGGACAGCAATCAACGATCCGAAATTGACGAGTACTTCAAATTGAAGCCCTTCGAATTCCATGCCGATAATATCTTGTAAAATGACCAGATGTCCGCTCGATGAAATCGGAATCGGTTCTGTGAACCCTTGGAAAATTCCAAGAAATAAGTATTTGATTAATATCCAAATTTCTTCCATGTATGTTACTCCTCCAATATCTCTTAAGTTGAAAAAAGCATGTCCTTACTATATCGCTAGTTGATTTTTATGTGCAATAAGCCAAGTTATTCATTTGTGGCGCATCTATGTATGAAAAAGAAAAAGTGAAAAATCAACGAAAAAACGCTGCCATCATCTGATAGCAACGCTTCAGGATTCTTATAATTATGCTTCTTCTTCCTTTATGACTCCATCTCCAAGAACCATAGCGGCCAATGTAAAAATCACAGTCAATACAATGACTTGGAGAAAATCAAAGTGACCTCCTGACATGTTACTGATGACATATGCTGCCATCGAGCTCAATAGAAAGGCCCAAATCAAAGTCCAAATGATCCGCATCACTAATCACCTCGTTTTACACATTCTGACTCTATCTTACCAGAGTTGCTTTTAAAAAGAAATATGAAATCGCTTTTAGAAACATCATTCTATAGAAGCACGAATAAAATAGAAAAGATGAGGAAGGAGGGAAGGGTGAATGATGATTACCGTCTCCCCATGTTTTCATTGGGTAGGATATCATATCAGTACAGGCCTTCTTCAAGAGGGCTATGAAGTCATCGGAATCGACGGGATGGATGATCTTCTTAGTGATCATCTCTATATGTACGTAGGACGAAACAGTAATTTTCAGCATTTTTATAATCATACGGATAAAGAGAACCATCTTCAGATAGGGGAAGAGGAGAGAAAAGTATCCATAGATGATTACCTTATTGTGATTCTCAGTGGCGAAGGCAGCTCGCTTGTGAGAAGGATAGAGATTCCTGAACTTTATGGTGAATGGATGGACATCCATTCGTTGAACCTTCAAAGTCCTGACGAATTGTATGAATGGGTAATAAAGAATGACGCTGTCTATATTACAGATTTTCTAAAAGTTATGATCCCATTAATTATTGAAGAAAAAGCTCAAACCTCTACGGTGATTTTTGATCAGGAGAAATCAGATGAAGATAGGAAGAGAAATGTAGAAGCTGTATGGAAAAGCCATATGGTAAGCCTTTCTTTAGGGATTATCTAAACATACACGTTTACTTTCAGTATTAAAGCGATGTAGAATAAGGGAGGAACAAGTAGTGCGGTATTAGGAGTGCTTAGCGTGAGACCACTATACGTCATATTACTTTCTCTATTATTGCTTCTTACTGGATGTAATCAAATATCGGGCAGTGGCCAATCGAATCGAGTGGGAATGCTTGTTGAAACGACGATTCACGATCAAGCCTGGGGGCAGCAAGGGTACAAAGGTTTACAATCCATTCAGGAAGAATATGGAGTGGATATTTACTTTAAAGAGGGAATTAAAAGTTATTCTGAAACAGTTCAAGCTGTTGATCATTTAGTTAATAAAGGTGTAAATATCATATTCGGTCATAGTAATATCTATGGAGAGTATTTTCAAAAGCTTCATAAAAAATACCCTGATATACAGTTTGTTTATTTTAATGGTGAATTCTCAGCTGAAAATGTCACGAGTTTAAACTTCAGTGCCAATGCTATGGGTTTTTTCGCCGGGATGGTTGCGGGGAAAATGACGGAAGCGGACCGAATCGGAATTATTGCTTCCTTTGAATGGCAGCCAGAAGTGGAAGGCTTTTATGAAGGGGTCATGTATCAGAATCCTGAGGCCGATGTTCATATCGCTTTTACGAACAGCTGGGAGAATACAGAGAAAGCTTTAATGCTTTATGAACAAATGGAAGAAGAAGGGGCCGATGTGTTTTATCCAGCAGGAGATATCTTTAATGTTCCAGTCATTAACCAAGTCCAAAAGGATGGACATTATGCAATTGGGTATGTCTCCGATCAATCCTCTGTGGCTGAAAACACTGTATTGACGAGTACAGTCCAAAAGGTGGATGTTGTTTATAATCTAGCCATGGATCGTTTTGTAAATGGAAATCTCCCGGGGAGAGCCTTAACGTTTGATTTTCAGGATGGGGCCATCCAACTTGGAGAGTATAGCCCCGAAATTCCTGAATCTTTCCAAAAGCAGATGGATGAGTCGATCGATCAATATATGGAAACTGGGAAACTTCCGAATGAATAGACTTTGCGGCTGACCGTGAAGTCTATTTTATTTTTTGAATTTATCCATCATCGGCTTTACAATTGGGGCGATGGATTTCCAAGTTTTTGATACTTCGGAAAACAAATCTGGCCAATCGAAAGCGGGTACGTCCTTTGGTTCACTTTCCTTCTGTTTATAAGGTGGAGTGCGAAAGAGATGCTCGAAAGGCGAAGAATTTTTTTTAGCCATGGGGATCCCTCCTTTTGAACTATTGTATGAGCTCAAAAGCAAGGAATTGTGGGCGATACGTTGAATGATGGAGAGAGGTTGGACGACTTGCAGAATACAGGCAGATGAATTAAAATTAGTACCAAGTCATAAGAATTGATATTAGATATTACCTTAAGGGGATGAAGATATGAACGCAGGATTCTTAGGCGTAGGGCACTACGCTCCAGAAAAAGTTCTGACCAATCAAGATTTAGAGAAAATGGTGGATACTAGTGATGAGTGGATTCGGACACGTACTGGTATAGAAGAACGTAGAATCGCCTCTGATGACATGGATACCTCGGATATGGCTTTTGAAGCTGCCAAAAATGCACTCGAAGATGCGGACATGAAAGCCGAGGATCTGGATATGATCCTTGTTGCTACTGTGACGCCTGATACTCCATTTCCGTCAGTTGCAACGATGCTTCAGCACCGATTAGGCGCCCGTAAAGTGGCTGCTATGGATCTCAGCGCTGCCTGTGCAGGGTTTATGTATGGTGTAATTACGGCTCAACAGTACATCCAAAACAATTCCTATAAAAATATTTTAGTCGTTGGTGTAGAAAAGCTTTCTAAGATTACCAATTGGCAGGACCGTAATACGTGTGTCCTGTTCGGTGATGGAGCAGGAGCGGCTGTTATTGGACCGGTCAGTGATGGTAAAGGGATCCTGTCTTCTGAATTAGGTTCAGATGGTAGTGGTGGAGAGTATCTCTATCAAGACGGTACGCTCTTCATGAACGGTCGAGAAGTCTTTAAGTTTGCTGTCAGACAAATGCCTGAGTCATCTGTGAATGTGGTTAAGAAAATCGGTTTGAGTGAGCAGGACGTCGATTACTTGGTCCCTCACCAGGCAAACATCAGAATCATGGAAGCTGCAAGACAGCGTCTGGGCATTCCTGAAGAGAAAATGTCAACTCAAGTGAAACGATATGGCAACACGTCTTCCGCATCTATTCCGATTGCTTTGTCAGAAGACGTGAAGGCAGGTAAAATAAAAGATAACGATCTAGTTGTTCTTGTCGGATTCGGTGGCGGACTCACATGGGGAGCCGTTGCCCTTCGATGGGGTAAGTAACCAAGGAGGTTTGAATTATGGATAAACGACGTGTCGTGATTACCGGAATGGGGGCTGTGACGCCTGTCGGTAATTCTGTAGAACAAATGTGGAAAAATATTAAGAATGGTCAATCTGGAATTGGTGAAATCACCAAGGTAAACAAAGATGACTACCCAGTAAGTGTAGCAGCAGAACTGAAGGACTTCGACGCATCGAAGTATGTAGATCGCAAGGACGCACGCCGTATGGACCCATTTGTACAATATGCCATGGTTGCTTCCCACATGGCGGTTGAGGATGCTGGCCTTGAGATCAATGATGATAATGCTGAGCGTACAGGAGTTTGGATCGGTTCTGGAATCGGCGGAATGGGAACATATGAGTCCCAGTTCGAAACCTTCCAGCAAAAAGGTTATCGCCGCGTAAGTCCATTCTTTATTCCAATGATGATTCCTGATATGGCAGCTGGCCAAGTTTCTATTTCCCTGGGAGCAAAAGCGATCAACTCTTGTACCGTGACTGCTTGTTCTTCTGGAGCGAACTCCATCGGCGATGCCTTCAAAGTGATTCAGCGTGGAGATGCCGACATCATGATTGCAGGTGGTACAGAAGCTCCGATGAATAAGATGTCATTCGCAGGATTTGCCGCGGCTCGTGCTTTGTCTCTAAATGAAGATCCGAATACAGCAAGCCGTCCATTTGATAAAAACCGTGATGGATTTGTCATGGGAGAGGGAGCAGGAATCCTCATCCTTGAAACATTAGAATCCGCTAAAAAACGCGGTGCTAAAATTTATGGCGAATTGACTGGGTATGGATCTACTGGAGATGCTTATCACATTACTTCTCCAGCGCCTGAAGGAGACGGGGCATCGCGAGCGATGAGACAAGCCCTTGAGGATGCCAACCTTGAGCCGAGTGCAATTGATTACCTAAACGCTCATGGTACCTCCACAGAACTTAACGACAAATTCGAAACGCACGCAGCGAAAACCGTTTTTCAGGAGCATGCGAATAAGCTCGCGATTTCCTCTACAAAATCGATGACAGGTCACTTGCTTGGAGCGGCTGG
>NZ_JRNX01000425.1 GCF_000786645.1 Halobacillus sp. BBL2006 | reverse complement strand
TCTTTATTTTTTTTCTATAAAACAGTCTCATAACCCGTCATAATATGTTAAAATATGCCATGTACTTTCTACCAACCTAACTAATTTTAGGGAAGATACATAGAATCGTAGCTTTAAGAAAAATCCATACATAAGGAAGTGAACAGCATGAAAAAATTAACCCTGCTCCTATCTGCGGCCATCCTGGTCTTTTTCCTAGTCGCGTGTTCAGAAACTTCTTCCACAAACGCGAAGAACGATGAAAAAGAAAATTCTCAATCGGAAGAAGCTGCCTCAGATAAAAAAGAAGAGAAGAAAGAGAAAGAAGATACGAAGCCTCCCCAGCCTTACGAAGCGATCAAGCCGGCGGAAGACGCCAAGCCTCTTAAAGAGAAGATGACGGAAGAAGAGCTTGCGAAAATGCCTGTCGTAGAAGCGCACGGAGGGGATCGCACCCGGATGATTCCGGTCGGAGATACGCTCGTAAAAGGAGCAGAGGATCAAACGGACGGACCTTTGAAGGATCACAGACTTGTCGCCTACTATGGACACCCGAACTCGACCAATATGGGAATCCTTGGCGAAATGGAACCCGATGCTCTCATGGAAAAACTGAAAGAACAGACACAGGCTTATTCAAATGCCGATCCTTCCCGCCCAGCGATCCCAACGATTGAGCTGATCTCAACCGTCGCTCAACGGAACCCGGGACCTGAAGGAAAGTACTATCATATGACCTCGCCGGAACAAATTGACGAATATGCCAAGCTTGCGAAAGAAAACAATGCTTTACTTATGCTGGATGTCCAGCTCGGAACAGACTCTGTCATGAATCAAGTGAAATTAATCGAGAAATGGCTTAAATTACCTTACGTCCATCTAGCCATTGATACGGAATTCCACGTCGGAGAAGGCGAAACGCCGGGCATCAATCTTGGCCAGGTCAACGGAGCTGAAGTTCAAGAAGCGGTCGACTACATCTCGAAGATGGTAGAAGAAAACAACCTTCCGGATAAAATCGTCCTCGTTCACCAGTTCATGGACGAAGCTTTAACGAACAAAGAAGCCATCCAGCCGACTGAAAATGTGGAAGTCGCTTTGAACTATGATGGATGGGGACCTTCATCAACGAAGATGTCACTCTATCGTAAATTCGTGCGCAATGAAGCTGTTCAATACGGCGGATTCAAAGTCTTTTATAAAAAAGACGAGCCTGTCTTAAGCGCGGAAGAAGTATTGCAGCTTGATCCTAACCCAGCGATCATCAATTACCAATAAAATTCATTGAAAAAAAGCCATGGAGAATCTCTCCATGGCTTTTCCTATGCATTACTTCCCTATTCCTGTAAGCTGGATCTTACTCTTAGGCACACTCGGAATTTTTTTCAAGCTGAACCCTCGATTCTGCTCAGGAAACTCAAACGACATGCGGTTCACAAAATGGTCCAGCGTCTCCTTCAACACTTCGATCGTCAGCCATTCTCCGGCACAACGGTGGCCCATTTCGAATTCCCCGCCGCCATGAGGGATAAAGTCAAACGGATGGCCATCCCATGTTTGAAAACGCTCTGGTTGGAAAAGCTTCGGATTTTCCCAGAGTTCAGGGTGGTGATTGGTTCCATATAAATCGAGTAGCGTCAGTGTACCTTCTTTAAATTCGTAACCGTTCCATGTGAAATCCTGATCCACACGAGCAGCCGCAAACGGAAAGAACGGATAGTAACGGCGCACTTCCTGAATGAAGTATTGAAGCTGATCTTCATCACTTGTCCGCAGCTTGTCTACTTTTTCAGGATGTTCATGAATCGCTAACACCAGAAAATCAATGTAGACCGATATAGCTACCATCGGCCTTAGTAGATTGAGAAGCTCGACGGCGACCGTATGTTTATCTAAAAGCTCACCGGACTCATCACGATGCCACGAAAAATGGTAAAGCGCACGGTCTTTTGATGTATCGATCTTTTCTTCTCTCACCTTCTCGATGAGATCCTCAAGCCGGGCCTCCGCTTTAGAACGGGCTCGCCGGCCTTTCCAATGCTTCGGTCCAATCGCTGTCGGTGACTCATACATATCGCCCAGCACACCCGCCCATTCTTCGATATGTTCATCCGCAATGGGAACGCCGGTCCATGCCGAAGCCACTCTTGTCATGACTTTTCTTGCCTCATCATACACACTCACCGGCTCGTCGAGATTCCATTCCAGGGCGGCAAGCTTCCAGGCCTTTCCTGTCAGCGAGCGGACTTCTTGAAGCGAATCCTTTGTCATTAAGTTCATGAACATCTTCTTACGGTTGAGATGGGCTCCTCCGTCCAAACCCTGGACGCCTCCCTCTCCAAACAAGGTCTTCTGCGCACGAGGCGGAGCTGCATCTTTTCTCCTGAACTTATCATTGTCATAGAAAATTTCTGCAGCGTCTTTTCCAACAAGACAGTAGACCTCTTCACCTAACAGTTTTGTTTCAAAAATGTTCGTATGGAAGCGGTGACTTCGATTAAGTATGAATGTATATCCTTCTTGTAAAAGCTTCAACGTATGGTCGGTTCCTTTATCCTTCGGAATAGATCGCTGTTCTGCCATTGTTCAACCTCCTATTTTTTGGATACTCCTTTATTTTTCCCTATCCAAAGAGGGCGAAACAGGTCAATTTAAAAAACCCTCCGATTCTACTACCGGAGGGAAGGAAAACTATTCTTCTTTTCTCTTTCGTTTACGAAGAAAAAAGATAAGAACAAATGCGATTAGAATCAAGCCGACGACTGCCGCCACGATGATATTGGTTATTTTAGGTACGCCGACTTCTACCATCATGTTCGTTGTACCTGCCGTGTTAATTTTCCAGGTTAACTCATTGCCATCCACCGTATCCGCATTGTGGGCCTTAGGTGAAATCGGCAAATCCAGTGTAAATGTCAGGTCCATCTGGTTAGAGGCAAACTGTTGCATCCCTCCTAGAATACCGGGGTTTCGAAGGTCGATGTCTGCTTCTACCTTGTATGTATCAAAAAACAGACCTTCTTCTGTCGTCACATTCAAACTGTCTGAGATCACCGCACCAAGGCCG
The DNA here is from genome assembly GCF_000786645.1 of Halobacillus sp. BBL2006. Lineage (GTDB taxonomy): Bacteria > Bacillota > Bacilli > Bacillales > Halobacillaceae > Halobacillus. The sequence goes on along the minus strand of NZ_JRNX01000425.1, from coordinate 1,847 downwards.
AGCTCTGCCATGCCTCCTGAGGTGAGAAATGAATCCTTTTCCTGAACGTCTTCAAATGTCCGCTTCGCTTCAAATTGGAGATAGCCGTCCTCGGTGTAGGATTCCACCTTATATCCTTGCGATTCCAGCTCTTCCGTCAGCCCATCGATCAGCCGCTGCCCCTGGCCTCCGAAGCGCTTGACGGCATCTTCCTCAAGCCCGAGGGTCACCGTACTTTCCCCGCTTTTATCTTTATTGATCTTCAACTCGTAATTCCCTTGAACACAGCCTGAAAGCAGCACTATGAAGAGGATAGTCACGAGCACAGATATTTCTTTCATAGTGATCTCTCCTTAAATCGACTCATTCCACTTCCCTCCTATTTCCAAACCATTCCCCCTCCAAATAAGTCAGCTGGCCATCGATCGGCCGCTGACTTTTTCGGATGAGAAGAGTCATAAGCACGATTTCAGCTTCCTCCTTTTAGAACTTGTATCCAAACACAGCGACGTCAACGGCATTCAGGCCAGACCCGCTCTCCGATTCCACCTTAACGGCGAGCCCGAGGCCAGGAGCATTATAGGTCTTCGTATATTGTTCACCTGGGAAAAGAGTCATCGTATCCAGCACTAAAAAGCTGACCTGATCAATTTTCATAATCAATTTAAACGTCACCGCCCCCTCAGAAACGACGCGGTTCCCAGCAAAGATCCGGACCGTATAGTAAGGCTGGACAGAGATCGTTTCCGGTGTGACACTTACCGATTTTCCTGCTCGGATCGTCTTCCCTTCGGGTTCGGTGACAAAAAGGAGATTGTTTCCAATTCTAACTCTTTGAGACATTATGCTTCCTCCCCTCATCCCGTCTCTATATTATCCTATGAGGGTTGGCTGTGATTTAGGAAGCGTAATCATAAGGAGCAGTTGATTATATGAATAGGTGCACTTGTGGAGTAAGACAGTAAACAAGACCAACTAAATAGTAAAAGTCTAAATTTTACTTCTAACACAAATGATAAAATAGAGAAATAATAAGTCATGGAGGGATCGTATGAGTAAAACCTACCAATTGCTTACAAAATCGATTATTCAATATGCTGATGCGATATCTTTTACAATCACAGAAATCACTCTTATTCACAAAGAGAAAGTGCTTTATAAGAAAGAGCTGGTCAAGAATGGTTCCACTACAGTATCTACAATTACCCGCGATTCTTTCACGATGGAAGTAAAAGGAGAGAAGGTCCCCCCTCTTTTAAAATCATTTATCGAACAACAAATTCAACTGTTGTCTCCTCCAGAAATTGATTATAAAGGAAAAGACCTTTTATTAAATTTATCAAGAACACTCGCGCTTTATCAAAGGCTCGATGACGTCCTGCTTAGAATTATGGACATGGCCATGGATGTGTTCCCGGTTTCGGATTCATGCAGTTTATATATTTATGATGAAAAAGCAGATGCTTTAATCCCCCGGGTCACACGTGGATTCAACTGGGAAGACCTGCAGAATATCCGATTCAAACCTGGGGAGTCACTGACAGGGCTGACGTTTCAGACCAAACACCCCCAGATCTTCCATCATTCCGATGAAGTATACGAAGGAATGTCGTCGATGTCAGAGCAAAACTGGAAGCATTTCTATGCTTCTACTCCTGATAAGGATGGAGAAAAAGTGAAAGCGCAAAGTGCAATGTGCTGCCCGCTTATGATTCAAGAGGACTGTATCGGTGTCGTCAGTGTGAACTCATTTCGGCAGGTCGGACATTTCACAGATGAAGATTTGGATTTATTAAAAGCAATCTGTAATCAGGCAGCCTTTGCCGTCCACCGCGCTTCCCTTTTTACTGAGTTAGAAAACCAAGCTG
>NZ_JRNX01000424.1 GCF_000786645.1 Halobacillus sp. BBL2006 | reverse complement strand
GATTTCTTTTTTTTTTTGGACATGGACTTCGCGCTTATGCAGACATTCAAGTACATACCAGGAATAGTGTGCATAGGATACTTTTATGAATTTTGAAGGGAATGAGCAAGATGTATTATGGTCCTCCTATGTATCAAAATCCTCTCTACGCCACCGGTTCAACGTATGGATCAAACTTCCGATCAGGAAACAATGAACAAGTATTGGAATCTATAGTTAATGGAATAAAAGGGGAAGCTGCAGCTATTGATTTATATAGCCGGTTAGCTGAATCTGCACCTGACCAAAAGCATAAAAATACTTTTCTTCGTGTTTTAGAAGAGGAAAAAGGTCATTTTGAACAATTTACGAATTTCTACTCTACACTTACCGGCAAACCGCCTGTTTACGAAATCGATGAAATAGCTTTCCACTCTTATCAAGATGGATTAGAAAAAGCTTATAAAGCAAAAGTTGACAATTATGAAATCTACCGTCAAATTTATTTACTTACTCAGCATTCGCCCTTGCAAAATGTATTTGCGAGGGCATGTAATGACGAGGCATCACATGCCAGCCAGATTCGTTTGTTAGCATCAAATCAGGAATCGCGTATCGAATTGAAAGATTATGGAAAAGAACCATTTGTGGTAAACATTGATGAAGCTACGAAGCAAAACAATACGTTTCGTACCGCCTTATGGACAGGAAATCACTTGCAAGTGACCTTAATGAGCATTGGTGTCGGCGATGACATTGGTTTAGAAATTCACCCGGACGTTGACCAGTTTTTACGTGTTGAGGAGGGGGAAGGGTTTGTTCAAATGGGGGATCGGAAGGACCGCTTAGATTTTGAAGCAAGGGTGTATGATGATTATGCCATTATGCTGCCAGCTGGGAAGTGGCACAATGTAACCAACACTGGGAATAAACCGCTTAAACTGTACAGCATCTATGCACCGCCTGAGCATCCATTCGGAACGGTTCATGAAACAAAAGCCGACGCAGTGGCTGCTGAAGAAATGTAGGTACTACTGACTGTTTGGTTTGATGGATGAGTTTTCGTTCTTCGTTGACTTTCTGTCAGGTCATTGGTTCACCCCAACTGGACGAATGTTCACATAAATGATCGGTTTCCTGCTAAAAATAAGTGTGTTCGAAAATTTTTTAGGAGTGAAGGACCGATGAGTAAAAAATCGAAGTCAAAACGGAACATCCAAAAAGGCAGAGATGCTGTACAGCCTAGCACAGGAGAAGAGAGAATCACGATCTCCAAAACGAATAAACAGTTAGACGAGCGAATCAAATAGAGTTTTTAAATCAAAAAAGACGGAAGCTACTTGATGCTTCCGTCTTCATATCGTTTCTAGAAATTCTTTAAGTTTTTCGGATCCGCTGCTTTGTTCCCAGCTCCTCTGGACTTATAAATCTCTTCAAACGAGGATCTTTCTTCTGTAGACAGATTGCCGTTCCGTTAACAGCTAGATTGTTCTTGATTCCATCTGCATATTCTCAAGTTTTCCTTAAATGGAAAAGGGTAAGGGCACCTGTAGAGGTGATGAGATGAGAATAGCTATCCATGTAGTGAACCTTCTCTTTCTGATATTTTTATTGGGCATTGGTTCCTTAGCCTATTTAGGGATGAACTTTGCCCCTTATCCCGGAAATCATGTTGGTGAAAATATCGGATTGCTTATGATCTATGTTTTTTGGGGTGTAGGGTATTATTTGCAGCTGAAGCAAAAGACGATCACCCGGTTTATTATCTTTTTCGTTCTCGAGTTTGCCTTCCTTTATATCTGGTTCATGTATGTGATTTCTTTTATTGATTCCTTATTCGAAGCGTAGCATAGGCGTAGTCATCTAGACGCTATTCCACGAAAGAAATAGCGGGTAGTATTTGGTTACCAAATATCTTTAAATAAACCGATCAAAGAACTCCAACACCTTACGGTAAACGAGGATTTCATTATCCTTTTTAGAAAATCCATGTCCCTCATCCTCTAAGACGATATACTCTACGTCTCTCCCTTTTTCCTTCAATGCTTCGACCACCTGATCCGATTCTTTTTTGACAACACGGGGATCCTTTGCTCCCTGAATGACGAGCATCGGTTTGATCATTGTATTCAAATGGTTGATTGGCGAATCTTCCTCTAGTTTTTCTTTATCTTTCACAGGGTCTCCGACAAACTGTGCCATGGCAGGTTTCCAGTGCTCTGGAACTGAGTCGATGAAGCTGAACAGGTTACATGGTCCGAAGATATCTACGACGGCTTTGAAGTACTCTGGATGTCTTCCATGC
>NZ_JRNX01000423.1 GCF_000786645.1 Halobacillus sp. BBL2006 | reverse complement strand
AAAGAGCCGCCACTATCAATGTGGCGGCTCTCTTTTTATTCACTTGGGAATTGTTCTAATGGAATATTGTTAACATGGGTAGGCTTGCCGTCCTTTGCACTTTCTTCAAAAAGAACTAATGACAGTGTGCCGTAATCAGGAAGTTTGTCTTTCGGAATATTGATTTTCAGTTCAAATTTAGACCACTCGGGAGCTCCTTTTTCTACTTGTACAGACGTCGGCTCCACTTGAACCATATGCCCATCTTCTACACTGTACATAAAGTTCCCTTCAAAAACCCGGGCTTCCCCGTTAATGACATAAGAACCGTTCTGACCGGATACTTTTACATTTCTGAACGCTTCTCCATCTCCGTATGTTTTACTTTCATCTCCTGTTTGGTCTTTTTCTGCATTTCCATCAATCGTAAAGGATTGTGTCACCTGATAAGGAGTCGCTTCTAAAGGCTGATCGTTGATGGAATCGACCAAGAAAGTGATCGTTGCTTTGTAATCCCCTTTTTCTTCAATGCCTGTCCAGGTTTCTGTTGCTGATAGAGAATCTCCGCTTGCCACTTCTTCAGTAGTCAGTTCCTGAGTGAACATTTTATTTGCAGAGAACGTGTAAACACTCTCACCATTGGAATTCTCCACTTTCACCTCATACTGCTGACTGGAAGTAAATCCTAAAATGACGGGTTCATCCCCTGTATTTTCTAACGAAAAGTTGAACTTCGCTGTATCTTCGGTTGTATCAATTGTTGCATCCATCTTCATTTGATCAATCAATGATTGCATATCAATTTCTGACTCCTCCGAAGTTTCACTTTGATCGGCATTTTCTTCACCTTTCGCTTCTTTCGTTTCTGAGTTTGATCCACAAGCCGCTAGGGCAAGGATCATAATTCCCATCATGATGATCCACAGTTTCTTCATAAGTCCACTCCTCTAAGTTTCTATTTACGGTATTAGTCGTTATTATTACAAAAAGGTTACAACTATTGATCATCTTTTCTGAAGAAACCGAAAATTCCTGTGGTTTGGACAATATTCGTAAAGGCGTGCGGATCAACTTCATGAATGATATGCTGCAAATCATACAGCTCGTATCTTGTAATGACCATCACCATCATGTTCTTATCTTGCTGTGTGAAGGCACCTCGTGCAGGAAGAGTCGTAATTCCTCGGACCATTTGGGCATGTATGGCTTTTTCCAAATCTGCTGCCTTGGTTGTAATAATCATGGCTGTCAGTTTCTCATGACGCGTATGGATAGCATCAATGACGCGTGTTGTTACGTAAAGCGTCAACAATGTATACAGGGCGTTTTCTGGTTCATATAAAAAGCCAGCAATGACGATGATCGCACTATTGATGAACAAGAAATAGATTCCGATTGGGCGGTCCTTCATCCTTGATAGGATCATCGCTATGATATCCAGCCCACCTGTTGAAGCACCCCACTTCAGTGTGATCCCGACGCCTAATCCGCCAAGCACACCGCCGAAGACAGCGTTCAAAATGATATCAGAAGATAGCTGCTCTACCGGAATAAGCTCTAGAAAAAGGGTTGTGAAAGCAACAGATACAGCACTGTATATCGTGAACCCTTTCCCAACCTTATACCAACCTAAAATGGCTACGGGTATATTAAGTATAAATAAAATCAGACCTGTACTAAGGCCGGGTACACCTAGAAAATCTGTAAAAATACTAGTAAGTAACTGTGCAGTCCCTGTGAATCCACTCGCATAGACATTGGCTTCTATGAGGAATAAATTCAAGGAGACTGCGTTTAAAACCGCTCCTAAGAGCACGATAAATATTCGTTTTAGTTCAAATGTAAACACAGAACAACCTCCTATCCAAGCTTCTCTTCTTTTTTATCACCGGTCACGTGTAAAATCAAGTACATATTGGTTTATATTGTCACAATTTGTCGTTAACGTAAACATATACTTTTTTTATTTTGACTATAGCTGGACAATGAGGCTAAACTTAAGAAAGAATAAAACAAATAGAAGGTGACTGTAATGACTATACAAATCTTGTGTGATTCTGCCTGTGATCTGTCGAGTGAAACGTTAGATTCTTTGTCTCTCGAGATGCTTCCTCTTAAAGTGACGATTAATGGCGAGGAATACGAAGATGGGCGTACGATCTCTCCTCTTCAAGTCTATGAGAAAATGCGGAACGGCGAAGCACCAAAAACTTCCCAGGTCTCCCCTCAAGCCTTTCGTGAAACCTTCATCAAGTATGCGGAGCAAGAGCAGCCTTTCATTTACTTTGCGTTTTCCTCCGAATTGTCAGGGACTTATCAAACGGCCAAAATGGTTGAACAGGAAGTAAAAGAAGAATACGAAAACGCTAAATTTGAAGTGATCGACACGAAAGCCGCTTCTTTAGGATACGGACTTGTCATCTTAAGAGCAGCTGAACTGGCACAAGAAGGAAAGAGCTTCGAAGAAATTCTGGAAGTGGGCCGCTATCATGCCACTCATATGGAACACATTTTCACCGTGGACGATTTAGAATACCTTTATCGGGGTGGGCGTGTAAGCCGCACAGCTGCCTTTGTTGGAAGTCTTCTCAAAATCAAGCCTCTCTTGCATATGGAAGATGGAAAATTAATTCCATTAGAGAAAATCAGAGGCTCCAAAAAATTGTGGAAGCGTATGGTGGAAATCACAGGCGAACGCGGCAAAGACTTAGAAAACCAGCGAATTGCCATCAGCCACGGAGACGCTTTGGAAACAGCAGAAGAACTAGCTGACATGATCAAAAAAGAATACAACGTCAAAGATATCCATATTGATATGATCGGTTCTTCCATCGGTGCTCATGCCGGACCTGGCACGATCGCACTTTTCTTTTTAAACGATACATATCAATAACTATTCCCTTAAATCTGTAACCAAATCCCCCTTAGAACGTCTAATCTATAAAGTACAGCCACTCTCGACAGTTGCTGAACAAGGATAAGACGATAAGGGGGCTTTTTATGTTGAGAAAAAGTAGATGGGTTCTAGCGTTATTGTTCTGTTTCATGCTTGTCGCTTGCAGCAGTAATGATGAGCAGTCATCAAATGAATCGTCGGGAGACTCAGGTGAATCTTTGGAAGAATCGACGTCTAACAAAGCTGCAACGAATGGTTTATCTGAAACTCCTGCTGCTGAAGATACTTCACAGACGATTCCAGAGAGCACTGAAGAAAAAATGATGGTTTACGAAGCTCACATCGAACTCGAAACTGAAGATTATGATCAGTTTTATCAGAGTTTGCAAACAAGGATGGAAGAAAATGAAGCTTATATCATCGAAAC
>NZ_JRNX01000422.1 GCF_000786645.1 Halobacillus sp. BBL2006 | reverse complement strand
AAAAAAGATAAAAAATACTATTCCGACTTTGCCAATGTTGAAGCCCAGCGTAACTATCTTACCCCTGAACAACTTCCTGAAGGGCCTTACGGATCGCCTAGGAATAAATATGAGCCAGTCTCTAATGAAAAAAGCGCTCCATGGACGAAACAACAACGTTACTATAGCGCGTTTAACTATGAAAACAAGTCCCTGCACCAGGACCTTCAGCGTCATGAAGACGGGGCCCACCCTATTCACGATCATAAAGGTAAGGATATCAAGCCTTCAGAAGAACAAATGGAATAAAAAAACCGACGTGCTTTATTTAAGCGCGTCGGTTTTATTGATGGACTCGCTTCAAAACAAAATAAGCACATCCAAAGTTGCAATACTCATATAAATAATCTTCCAAGGTACTTATCTTTGTATCGAAGGTTGCTTTAGAATTTTGATCATCGTAAAAACCTTTAAGTCGAAGCTGTCCATATCCCCAGTCTCCTACAACGAAGTCATATTTGCCTAAAATATCGCTGAAGCGCCCTTCCACATCTTCCTGCTGAAAGGCTTCCCGATAATTCTCTACAAGTTCATATTTTTTCCCTAATAGTTCAACCACAAACATCACCTCTTATCCTTCCATTAGTGTATCATATTTCAAATGCTGCAAGGAAACCGAAAACCATCGTTTTGGTATGATTCATTAAATTTCGTCCAACCTAAAAACAAATTCAACAAAATTAGGAGGGAAACTAATGAAAAAGTTCTTTATGATGGTACTTATCCTTGGTCTCATGTCCATCTTCACTGCGGGATGCATGGAATCTGCACAGGATGAAAAAACAAAAATGAA
>NZ_JRNX01000421.1 GCF_000786645.1 Halobacillus sp. BBL2006 | reverse complement strand
CATTAATGGCCGGTGAACTTTTAAGTAACGGTCCTGGACTTGGTTACTCGCTCCGTTATGCTCAGGATTATGCACGAATGGATCAAGTCATTGGAATCATTATCATTATTGGTGTGATCGGCGCCATCGTCGATCAAATCGTGTTCTCGAAGCTGGAAAAAAACGTGATGAAGCGTTGGGGATTATTAAAAACATAAGATGGGAGATGAGATTTGATGAAAAAAATCTTAACTGGAATCGTGATCTTAGCTGTAGGGCTGTTTCTTGCCGCTTGCGGTGAGAGCGCTGGTGCAGACTCGAATGGGGAAGGGAATACGGATGAAATTACCATCGGTTATTTTCCTAATATTAACCACGTAGCAGGAATGGTCGCAGAAGAGAAAGAGTTGTATTCTGAAACTCTTCCAGATGGAACAAAAGTGAACTATCAATATTTCCCGGATGGATCTTCTTTCATGACAGCACTTGAAACAGGAGACATCCAGGGAGGTCTCGTTGGACCCGGACCTGCCATGAACCACTTTACGAGTGGGGCAAAAATCAATGTCGTTGCTGCCGGTTCAACAGGTGGAACGGTCATCATGGCCCGAAATGGTGCGAATATAGATTCACCAGAGGATATGGCAGGAAAAACTTTTATCTCGCCACGCGTCGGCTGTACACATGATGTTCAGTTTGAAACTATGATGAAAGAAGAATATGGCATCACTTCCGATCGAATCGATGGAAAAATGAAGCATGTAACCGGGAAGCCAGCCACTTACGCAAGCCTTTTTGAAACAGGAAAAGTGGATGTTGCCACAGTTCCTGAACCATGGGCATCCTCCATTGAGGCAGAAGGAAATGGAGAAGTACTTGTTGATACACCAAACGTAGCCTACGGTGAGACGCTGCCAGCAGCTGTTTTTGTTACTTCTCAGGATCTTGTGAAAAACAACCCGGAAATGGTGCAGAACATCGTTGACGCTCATAAACAAGCGACAGAATTCATTCAGGAAAACCCTGAAGAAGCAAAGGAAATCGCGATCAAGAAAATTAAAGACATCACAGATCAAGAGCTTTCTCAAGAAGTCATTGACAATGCATGGGAGCGAATCGACTTCACTTATGAAGTTGAAGAAAAGGACTTACAGGATTTCGCGAATTCCTCGTATGACCTTGGCTTCTTAAAAGAAAAACCAGATCTTACTGGTCTTGTTGATAAGAGTTTTATTAAATAGTGAAAAAAGGTGCCTCTCAAAAGGCACCTTTTTTAAGTGGTTTGACAGACAGGCTCGTAAATGTGCATCATCCACTTACCAATGTCTTCAAACCCTATACGTTTATAAATGCTCCCTGCAGCAGGGTTATCATAGAAAAGACAAAGCATTTTTCCTTCTGATAAAAGCTCTTTACAAAGCCTAGTCATACAAAGACTTGCGAATCCACGCTGTTTATAATTCGCATGTGTGCAAACTCCTACCACCATGGCAGACATGGAATTTTCAGCGGTCGTAGAAGCGGAAGAGACAATTTTGCCATCTCGTTCTAAATAAAACGTTCGCGAAGAACCATTCTCCATTCCTTTTGTAAGACTGTCAGCCCTTGTACGATCTTTTTCAAATTCAGGAACACTGTCCTGTAATGCAACGATTTTCGGTACATCTTCGACTGCTGCCATTCTGACTTCTGAATGGTTTAAGGAAGTGTCCAATTGTTGATTGCTTTCACATTTTGCGTAATAAAGAGTGCGCGTCCTAAGGGATGTCCTTTCAATGTAGGGGAGGAGTTTTTCTGTCATCTCCTCTAGACCAGACAATTCTTTGAAATCAAGATCGTTATTGATGACCTCAGCAAGGCCTTTCGCATCAAAATTGTGCTCTGCGTAGCAAATATAATTGCTGCGGTACTTTAGTAGGACTGCGATGAGGTCCCCATCGTCAGTGAAGTCTCCCCACACTTTTTGAAACTCTTGTTCGTATCCAAAGTTTTCAATGTCTCCGATGATGAACAGGTTTTCAGCAGGTTTTCTGGATAGAAGGTTTTGACAAGCTGGATCATCTTTTTGAGAAAGTCTGCGAATCATTGGATTATCCCTCCTTAGGTAAAATTTAATTAATTGTAACAAAATTTTCCTGAATTACAATCCTTTTTTTAATACAAAGATAAATTTCGATTCCTTCCTTTAGTTTCTCTGAAATGGGTCAAACTAAGAAAACAGGAGGGATTAGCGTTGAAATTATTACTAATTACGATTATGAGCTTCTTTCTGATGAGTAGTGGAGGATGGGTACATGCAGATGCAGAAAGTCTGTACCAAATCAGACACAAAGATCAGATCACGCAAGATTGGGAAATCCACGCAGAATATCCGCTTTTCGATCAGCTTGAAAGTAAAGATCTTCAAAAGAAAGTGAACACGATGATTGTACAGAAACTCGAACGTACCTTTAGGGATGTCCAGAGAGAAGCAAGTGAGGTCATGGGATTTCCGGTGCTTTACTATGAAGAAACGGCTGTCTACAAAAATAAAGAATTTTATTCCGTTGTCATGACGACGAATATTACGCGGGGTGATCAATATAACTCTCAGGTGACATCGATTAACTTTTCGGATGAACCGGGAGGAGACATTCATGCTTTAAAGGATTTTGTCCATATGGATCGTTTAAATAAAGAGGTAAGAGCGCAATTAGCGCAGGATCAGGAGACGTATAAATTCCACAATTTTAACGGGGTAAGGGACACCACAGCTTTTTATGTAAATAAGGATAAATTGGTCTTGGTCTTTAATAAATATGAGATTGCAGCGGGGGTTCACGGAACACCGGAGATTGAGATTCCTTTAGAAAAAGTTAAAAAAGAAGAGAAGACGGATAAGACTTACGCTCCGCTTCCTCCAATCGTCTGAACTTATCCACAGAATTAATGTATTTACACCAGAGGATCCAGGTGGATATCAACATTATCCACATTCGTTAGTGGGTGAGTTATAAACAACTGAGGTTTGACTATGTGGTTGTAGTATCAAATGATCAATTGAGTTATGCACACTGTGCACAACCTTGTGGATAAACGTTGCTAACAGTCATGAGTCTATTTTTTATTAAGTTAAAGCTCCTTTATCTGGAAAAATCAGTTTCGAGACTTTTTCATGTTTCCGTTGCCTTGGATAGAAAAAGGAGGTCCGGGAAATCACTCGCTTTCCATGGGCATGTG
>NZ_JRNX01000420.1 GCF_000786645.1 Halobacillus sp. BBL2006 | reverse complement strand
GGCGGGAAAGAGACACCACTCGATCCAGACGTATAAGTTAATCGGGAATCCTTAAAAGTTGGCCAGGCTTTATATTGACAATAGATTTACAAAAGAGGTACACTATTTATAAGGATTCTAATTTAATAATATTATAAATCAAGAATCAGTTTATGAAAGCGAGGTGCATGACTGTGTCTGATCATCGACTCCAGGAAGCTATCGATACACTGAAAGGTTCGGGTGTTCGAATCACACCACAGCGTCATGCGGTGCTTGAATACCTGCTGAATTCTATGACTCACCCAACAGCTGATGAAATTTACAAAGCATTAGAAAGTAAGTTTCCAAACATGAGTGTCGCAACGGTTTACAACAATCTTCGTGTATTCCGCGAAATCGGACTTGTCCGTGAGCTCACCTATGGAGATTCATCAAGCCGCTTTGATTGCAACACGACAGACCATTATCACATTATTTGTGAATCATGCGGTAAAATTGTTGACTTTCACTACCCTAGTCTCAATGAGGTTGAATCATTAGCTGAACAGGTGACTGGATTTAATGTAAGTCATCATCGCATGGAAGTCTATGGAACATGTTCTAAATGCCAAAATGAAAATACTCACTAAACTGAAAGCATCCCGCTTTCAGTTTTTTTATTCGAAGAAAGGATCCACCCTGAGGGTGGATCCTTTAGTTATGTTCAGGACTGTTCCTGTGTCTTTTTCTTTTTATAACGTTTGGAATTGTATTTTTCATCAAAGTCTTTACCTTCAAGAGTCTTGTCCAACGTCAATGGCTGGTTGCAGTGCATGCACGCGTCAACACGTCCAAGCATCTTCGTTGGTTTCTCGCATGAAGGGCAGACGATTTGAATCGTCCTGGTGGAAAGCATGCCGATCCAAAAGTACACAACCGTACTCAATCCGACAAATCCCATACCCAGTATCATGAACAAGGCCATCAACCAAGTCGTTTCTTTGAAAATAAGACCGATATACATCACGCCGATACCGCCGAAAATCAACCAGAATGCAAAGGAACGAATTTTGTTGATCTTGCTGCTATATTTTAAAGCCACGTAGGGTCCCTCCTTACTATCTACAAAGTAGTATAGCATATTTTGCCTGTACGAATATATTTTCGAAAAAAGGAATTTTAGAAAAAGTATCGAATAAAAACAGAGAACTGAAATAGAATGTGGGGGACCTAGTATGGAAGATGTGTTACGCCCGATTTACCAAGAGCGGGCAAGCCAAAGCAATACATTAGGCATTTTAATATTAGAAAAGAATAAACCCATCAGTCCGGTAACGGATAACTTTGATGTTATTCTCTTCATTATCGTCCGCGACCCTGAAGAAGCCTGGTACGTGAAACATTACGAATTTGAAAACAAATCTGCCGCTATGCACATTGTTGATGAAGACCTATTGCAGCATTGGATTGACACAAGCTCCTATCGTAGAGCTGTCGAATGGGTAATCAACGGATCGGTGATATATGAACGCAATGATTATGTCACTGATCTAAAGGAGCATTTGCGGACATTTCCTCAAGAAAATCGCGACCTGAAAAAGGTCATTGAATTTGCAAAGCTGATCCGGAGTTATAGTGAGTCGAAGGATCTCTATGAGTCTGGTCAGTATTTGGATTCTTTCAGTCAAATGGTACGTTCGCTTCATTACTTGGCGAGACTCTCTATTATTGAAAAAGGCTTCCACCCGGAAGTAACCGTTTGGAATCAAGTGAAAAGGATTGAACCAGAAATTTATAAGCTCTATCAAGAACTGATTGAAAGTGGGGAACCAACAGATAAACGTATCCAATTGATGATTCTTGCTGTTGAGCACTCCATTAGTAAACGCTCGCGTACGAGTGCACGTCATCTGCTTCAATTAATGAATGAACGGGAAGAGCCATGGTCTTTCGGAGAGCTGAAAGTGCACCCTGAGATTCAGGAGTATATCTTGGATCTTTCATCGATGATCGAATATCTTGTTGATAATCAGATCATTGAGGTTGTGTTGCAAGAAACCAAAGGACCGAGTATCTTCCATAGGACGTACAAACCGAAAGAGACCATTTAACTTTCGGTGGAATCCCTTTTTCTTAGATCATTTAAGAGAAAGGGATTTTTTTATGAAAAAGTTATTGACGATCTGAGGTATACCGTGCTATATTATTACTTGTCGCTTCACGAGAGCGGCAAACAAAAACGGCTTACAAAAATCGCTGAAAAGTTGTTGACAGCAACGCTCAGCCATGATACATTAGTAAGCGTCGCTTTAAGAAAACGAGCGACAAGCCGGAAACGGCACACAAAATATCATGAAAAAAGTTGTTGACTTTAAATAACCAACCATGATATACTAATCAAGTCGTTGTTTTGAACAGCGCACGAAACATTTTGATCTTTGAAAACTGAACGAACCAACCAGTACGTCAAAACATTCTTTCTATTATAGAAGGAATTCAAACAA
>NZ_JRNX01000419.1 GCF_000786645.1 Halobacillus sp. BBL2006 | reverse complement strand
AGGTATGGATATTGAGGACGCTCTCCGAGGCATCACAATCATCCCGGCCAAAAACCTTGGGGTCGATGATCGAGTCGGTTCCATTGAAAAAGGAAAAGACGCTGATCTCGTCCTCTGGAGCGGTCATCCATTTGAATTTTTATCTCAGCCGATTTGGACGATGATTGATGGAAAAATGGCATATTATCAAGAATAGTCTCCACTCCAACATCGATGATTTCATCGGTGTTTTTTTCATGTCAATAATCAAGGAAATATAAGGAAGCACATTGAGAACCTTCAAAAGTTTGAATTCTAAATAAAGCGTGTATATTATAAATGTACAAGTTTTGTATAATCTTTTTATAATTTTTTTCGCGAAATTTTCACAAAATTCAGTCCTGTTTGATTTTGGTTAACGATTGTCGAAACATACACCTTCGACAATTATCATATAAAAAATTTTAAGGAGTGGAAACATGAAGAAAATTTTATCGTCGTTAGCAGCCTTTGTCTTAGTCTTAGGAGTCTTCGCCCCAGCCGCTTTTGCTGATAACCATGGTGATATGGCGAAAGTACGTGTCCTCCACGCTTCCCCTGATGCTCCAGCCGTTGATGTTTATGTTGATGGAGAAGCTGTTGTCGAAGGTGCTGAATTTAAAGCCGCAACGGATTACATGGAAGTCCCTGCCGGAGAACATACAGTCGAAATTTATGCTGCTGGTACAAAAGGTGAACAAGATGCTGTCCTTTCAGCTAATGTCAAAGTTGAATCAGGAATGGCTTATACAGCTGCCGCGATTGATAACTTAGAAAACCTTCAATTAAAGGCAATCCAGGATTCCATGGAAGCTAGCGAAGGAATGTCAAAAGTTCGTGTTGGCCACTTCATTCCAGGTGCACCTGCGGTTGATGTTGGACCGATTGGCGGCGATGCATTATTCTCAGGCGCTGAATTTCCGATGGTGACTGATTATAAAGAGCTCGAGCCAGGAACTTATGATCTGGAAGTTCGTACAACAGATGGAACTCAGTTGATCGATCTTTCTGGGACCACTTTTGAAGAAGGTAAAGTGTATAGTGCATTTGCTGTAGGTACAGCAGACAGTCCTGAAGTTCTTCTATTAGAAGATTCATCCGCTATGCCATCTTCTATGCCAAAAACAGGTTTCGGTGGAGCCAATGACTCTAGTTCAAATGCTATGCTTTATGCAACAATTCTTGGTCTAGCAGCCATGGGTGCTGGATTCATGGTTTTCCGTAAACGTTCTGAAGCGTAACTAATGAAACGATATGTATATTCTATACTCCTTGGCTTCCTCGTATTTATCGTAAGCTTTCAATTGCTTAATGATGAACCCCTTGAGGAAGCCAGGGTTCTTTCATCTTCACCTCAATCTCAAACAACTACGGAAACCGTTAAGAAAGCCGAGCCCGTACCTTTAGCTGCTGACGACGCGCTAAAATCGGCGCCCATCAAGAAAAATTACACACCGGGAACAATTGTACAAAAAGATGAAGCAAAAGGCTTGATTCCTGTACGATTAGAGATTCCATCGATCGATGTAGATGCTCCAGTCCAGCCGCAAGGGTACACAGATGAAGGCGGTATGGCTGTCCCGAACAGTGTAACGGATGTCGGATGGTTTGAACCAGGGACAAAACCCGGAAAGACTGGCAATGCTGTTATTGCCGGTCATGTAGATGGCCAGTATGGTCCTGCAGTCTTCTATGACTTAAAAAAACTTGAAACCGGTGATGATATTGTAGTCCATGGAAAAGACGGAGGTACGTTAACATTTGCGGTCAAGGAAGTTGTCGCTTATCCCGTTGATGATGCCCCACTCCGGAAACTCTTTGGCCCCACGAATGAAAGGTCTTTGAACCTCATCACTTGTACTGGACCTTATGATAACGATGCTCAGGGATACACGGAACGCCTTGCTGTCTATACGATAATGAAAGAAAAACAATAGAAAA
>NZ_JRNX01000418.1 GCF_000786645.1 Halobacillus sp. BBL2006 | reverse complement strand
GCGTAATACCGCTTATGCCACGTAAAACCTCCGGAAAAAACGGGTTTTGGAGGGCTTTGTCTGCACTTGAAGGCATGACGACTCCAATCGACTGACTCGAACGGTTGGCCAAACTTCTCGCGTTGGCATTCGGGTGGTACCCCATTTCTTTCATCGCTTTTTTCACCCGCTTCTTCGTGGCATCACTTATACGCGGGTGATCAGCGATGACACGAGAGACCGTAGACGGTGCTACACCGGCTGCTTTCGCTACATCTTTAATTGTCACTCCCATTACGATCACCTTCTATTATGAAAACGTTATCTTCTATTGTAGCATTAAACCTTTTCGTACAGTTCTTTTTATCCAATTTCTATTCTTACCTCTGAAAAACCGCTCTAACTTAAGCAGAAGCGGAATGCTTTACTTACACTCCGCTTCCTATCTTTGATAAAGATTATCCTTTTGTACCTCCCGCTGTCAAACCGGATACGAAATATTTTTGCAAGGATAAGAAAAGAATCGATATTGGAACCGCGATTAATACGGATCCTGCTGCAAATAACGTGAATTCATTCCCGAACTGATCAGAGATCATTTCATAAAGACCTACGGCCAGGGTAAGTTTTTCATCGGAACGTAGTAAAATTCGCGCCAGGATAAAATCTGTAAATGGTGTGATGAACGTAAACAAGGAAATGACGGCAATCATCGGTTTGGCTAGCGGCATGACAATCTGCCAAAAAATACGGAAGTTTCCTGCTCCATCCATCCGTGCAGACTCATCCAACTCCCTCGGAATCGTATCCAAATACCCTTTCATCAAATACGTATTCATCGGAATCGCTCCGCCTGTGTACACAAGGATCAGAGATAGGTGAGTATCAATGAGCCCTGTCAAGTTCGCCAGTGCATAAATTGCGATCAACGCGGCAAAGTTTGGAATCATTTGCAGGATCAAGAAGGTCATCAATCCATTCTTTCTGCCGACAAAACGGAACCTGGAGAAAGAATAGGCCGTTAAACAAACAAGCGCAACGGACAGGACCATCGTCAAAATACAAATTTTCATTGTATTCCAATACCAGATCAAATAATCACTTTCTGCAGGATTGAATAACTCCTGATAATGTTTAAACGTGGCATTCGATGGAATCATAGATGAGCCGGAAAGACTATTCCCTGGGTTGAGGGATGACCCGACAATCCACAAAATCGGATACAAAATAATCACGCACATAACCGCAATCACTAAATAAGATAACGTCAGCTGTAGTGTTTTTCCTCTATTTCTCTTCATATTACATCATATCCTCTTCTTGGAATGATTTCGTTCTTCTAAACTGCCATAGTGCGACAGCAATAACGATTAACGATAGGATCATCGTGATAGCTGCAGCTTTTCCGTACTGCGCAGAAGTCATAGTCAAGGAATAAATCCAAGAAATCAAAATATCTGTACCTCCAGCGTTTTGTCCCGGTACTGCAGGTCCTCCACCATTGAAAAGGAAAATTACATTAAAGTTATTGAAGTTGAAGGTGTATTGCGTGATCAAAATCGGTGCTGTTGCATAAAGCACGAGCGGAAGCGTAATGTTTCTGAATTTCTGGACAATCGTTGCTCCGTCTACTTCAGCCGCTTCATAAAGCTCATTCGGAATCGACTGAAGTACACCTGTCACCATCGCAAAAATGAACGGGAAACCAAGCCATGTCTGAATCATAATCAGTGCAATCTTCGTATACACTGGGTTCGTTAACCAAGGGATATCCCCTAATCCAAAGATCGCAAGGATATCATTATTAATCGTTCCGAACGTCTCATTAAACATCCCAGCGAATACTAGAATGGAAACGAATGCCGGAACCGCCCAAGGCAAAATAAAGATGGTACGGAAGATTTTTTGGAATTTGATTTCTTTTTGATTCATCAAAACAGCTAAGAAAATTCCTAGAGCAATTTGGAGTGTTGTTGCACCAAAGGTCCAAATAACTGTCCATGCTAAAACGCTAAAGAACGTTTCACGCCAAATCGGAATACTAAAGATTTCTATGAAGTTCTTAAACCAGACCCAGTCTACAAGACTTGCAGGAGGTGAATGGTATAAATCATAGTTCGTAAACGAGAGTAAAACTACGAAAAGAATCGGGAAAATGACAACAAAGATTAATAGTAGAAAACCTGGTGTCATCATTAAATAAGGGAAACCGCCCCCGACCAGATTTTGATATTGCTCTCGGATCGAGTTTGGATTTTCATTCATGTCCCTCTGCTTGCCCACTTTGAAAGCATCTCTTAAATTAAAAATATAAATGCCTAACCCTAGAACGGTAACGATGATCGTCAAAATCCCTTCAACCAGTAGTGTAATCGAATGGTCGTATGCGGGATCGATTCCAAGAGTGATTAGCCCCCAAAATCCGAACTGGATCAAGTCTTTGAAAGCAATGCCAAAAGATGCTGTCAAAATGAGAAAGACTAACCCTTTAATCCACTGCTTGTTATAAAACTGTCCGAGCCCTGGAATAATAGATAGCCCTAAAGCTATTTTTCTATGATTGGACTGGTGTTGATTTTCATTTTCCCCCATGTTCAGGCTCCTTTCTCTGTT
>NZ_JRNX01000417.1 GCF_000786645.1 Halobacillus sp. BBL2006 | reverse complement strand
GCCGTATTTCGACCGAGCGGTCAGGATGTGGTCACAGCGGTAGACACGATGGTGGACGGCGTACACTTTTCACTGGAAACGATGGAACCGTATCACATCGGCTATCGTGCTTTAGCTGCAAATATCAGTGATCTGGCAGCGATGGGGAGTGTCCCGGCTTTTTATCTTGTCTCCATTGTTGTTCCATCTAATTGGGGCTCTGCAGGATTAGAAGAGCTTTACAAAGGGATGAATGATTTAGCGGAAAACTACAAGATGGACGTGATCGGTGGCGATACCGTTTCTGGCAGTCAGCTGTCGGTTTCGATTACTGTCGTAGGTTATGTAGACAAAGACAAGGCACGTTATCGCTCAGCAGCTCAAAGTGGAGATGTCGTATTCGTGACAGGGACGCTAGGAGATTCGAGAGCAGGTTTAGAATGTCTATTGAAAGGGTCCTCGATTAATGAAGAGGATAAAGCATTTCTTATTAATAGACACCGAATGCCTGAACCAAGAGCAGCCTTTGCTCAGTCTCTATACGGTATTGATAGGGTCGTCCTTAATGATATTAGTGATGGTATCGCAAATGAGGCTAACGAGATCGCCGAAGCATCTCAGGTAGATTTGCATATAGAGAAGCAGCAGATTCCTTATACTCCTTCCTTAAAAGATTTCTTTCCGGATGACTATGAAGAATGGATGCTTTCCGGAGGAGAAGATTTTGAACTGATGGGAACCGTTTCTTCCCACGATTGGCTGGAAGTAGTTAAGGCTGCTGAAAAATCGGGAGTGACCGTTAGCCAGATTGGTGTCGTCAAAGATAGACAAAAAGAAACCCCGAGGGTTTATCTACATGAGCATGAGAAAAGTGAAGTCGTAACAAAATCGGGTTATACACATTTAAAGAAAAAAGGGTGAGGATATGGCACGGTATGAATGGATCAGTTCTTCTCCGGAAGAAACCATGGCTTTTGCTGAAGAGCTTGGCCATCGACTTCAATCAGGAGATGTATTAACATTAGAGGGAGACTTGGGCGCAGGTAAAACGACGTTTACGAAAGGTCTAGGTCGCGGGCTAGGCGTGAAACGAACCATTAATAGTCCGACGTTTACCATCATCAAAGAGTACATGGGCCGTGTGCCCTTTTACCATATGGATGTTTACAGACTTGAAGATAGTGATGAGGATTTGGGTTTTGAAGAATTTTTTGAGGGTGAAGGAGTCTGTGTCGTCGAGTGGGCGCACTTCATTGAAGAATTCTTACCGGAACAGCGTCTGGATATTACGATTAAGTACACAGACGAGACTAAACGGACGATTACCCTTGAAGCAACTTCAAGTCATTTTGACGAGATTTGTAAGGAGATTATCACATGAATATTTTAGCGATTGATACGTCTAACTACGTTATGGGAGTAGCTGTACTGAAAAATGGTGTCGTTGCTGGTGAGTATATCACGAATATAAAGAAAAACCATTCAATTCGGCTGATGCCAGCTATCGATCAATTGATGAGAGAAACGGGGACGGCACCTGAGGACCTGGATCGGATTGCAGTCGCTCATGGTCCAGGGTCGTACACAGGAGTAAGGATCGGTTTAACGACAGCGAAAACGATGGCTTGGACGCTCGACATCCCAGTGGTAGGAGTCTCGAGCCTCGAAGCTGTTGCCAGGCAAGGAAGGTTTTTCCCGGGCTACGTGTGTCCTTTTTTCGATGCCCGGAGAGGATTAGTGTATACAGGGCTTTATGATCAAGACATGAGACTGTCTAAGGACGAAACGAATGTGCTCATGGAGGAATGGCTACAGGACTTGAAGAAGCTGGACGAGTCGATCTTATTTGTCAGTCAAGATCTCTCTATCCATGAAGAACTGATCCGTGAAACGCTTGGCGATCAGGCGGTCATTCCCGAAGAACCTTACCTTTTTTCCAGACCCTCCATTATTGCTCAAATGGGAGCAATGAAAGAGCCTGGAAAGATTCATGAGCTTGTCCCCAATTACTTACGTCTGCCAGAAGCAGAAGCTAAGTGGCTGGAGCGGCAGGGGAAACAGTAACATGATCGATATACGGGGAATGAAAACAGACGATATTGGAGAAGTGTTAGAGGTGGAAGAAGCTTCTTTCGCCACCCCCTGGCCTGAGGAAACGTTTCTAAATGAAGTCACTGAGAATCCTTACGCTCATTATTTTGTGATTGAAAAGGATGGGAAAGTTTTCGGATATTGTGGACTTTGGCTGATCATTGATGAAGCGCATGTGACAAACATTGCAATTCATCCGGAATACCGTGGTCAAAAGTACGGAGAGCAATTGTTCCGTCATACGTGTGAAGAAGCCATCAGCCAGGGGGCTGTCCAGTTATCTCTGGAAGTGAGAGTGTCGAATACAGCTGCTCAGCACATGTACCGGAAATTCGGACTTGTGCCAGGTGGCATACGGAAGCGATATTATACCGATAACGGAGAAGATGCGTTAGTGATGTGGGTGGGATTAAAATGAGTAAAAATCAATATATTTTAGCGATTGAAACAAGCTGTGATGAGACAGCAGTCGCGATTGTAAAAAATGAAAGAGAACTCGTCACCAATGTGGTAGCCTCCCAAATTGAGAGTCATAAACGTTTTGGTGGTGTTGTCCCTGAGATTGCATCAAGGCACCATATTGAACAAATGACGATAACATTAGAAGAAGCTTTGGACAAATCAGGGCTTACGATTGATGAAATGGATGCGATTGCTGTCACGGAAGGACCGGGACTTGTCGGTGCCTTGCTAGTGGGTGTCAACGCGGCCAAGTCTGTGGCTTATGCAAAACAGAAACCGCTAGTTGGCGTGCATCATATCGCAGGGCATATCTATGCCAATCGCCTGGAGAAAGAATTTGAGTTTCCATTGCTGGCTTTAGTGGTGTCCGGCGGCCATACCGAGCTGATTCTCATGCGTGAGCACGGGAAGTTTGAAATCATCGGTGAAACGCGTGATGATGCGGCAGGGGAAGCTTATGATAAAGTAGCCAGAACACTCAAGCTGCCTTATCCAGGAGGTCCGGAGATTGATCGGTTAGCAGCTGAAGGAGAAGAGAGCATCGATTTTCCACGAGCATGGCTGGAGAACGGCTCTTATGACTTCAGTTTCAGTGGATTAAAATCAGCGGTCATCAACCGTCTCCATAACGCCAAGCAAAAAGGTGAAGTGTTGAAGGATGAAGATGTAGCAGCGAGCTTTCAGGCAAGTGTTGTTGACGTGTTATCCACAAAAGCATATCTTGCTGCTGAAGAATACGGCGTGAAACAGGTGATCGTTGCCGGTGGAGTAGCGGCCAATCGTGGACTGCGTGCGTCTCTTGTGGAGAAGTTTGAACATTTAGACACAGAGCTGCTTATTCCACCGCTGCACTTATGCACAGATAATGCGGCGATGATTGCTGCAGCAGGGGCTGTGGCGTTTAACCAGGGACAC
>NZ_JRNX01000042.1 GCF_000786645.1 Halobacillus sp. BBL2006 | reverse complement strand
GAAAAACGATCGTATGTGGAGACAGCCACACTTCGACGCATGGTGCTTTTGGAGCGCTTGCCTTTGGTATCGGTACAAGTGAAGTCGAACATGTTCTCGCTACTCAGTCTCTATGGCAGGCCAAGCCGAAAACTCTTCAAGTTCACATTGAAGGCAAGCTTGGCACAGGAGTCACCGCAAAGGATTTGATTCTTGCCATCATCGGAAAATATGGTGTGCGCTTTGGTACAGGACACGTCATTGAATATACCGGTGAAGCGATCCGCAATCTTTCTATGGAAGAAAGAATGACGGTTTGTAACATGTCTATCGAAGCAGGGGCCAGGGCTGGATTGATCAGTCCAGACCAGACAACCGTTGACTATTTGAAAGGGAAACGCTACGTCCCTGAAGGAGAAGCTTTCGACGCCATTGCTGAACAGTGGCTTTCCTTAGCATCTGATGAAGGAGCCACATACGATCAAACGGTCGAGATGCATGCCAATGAAATCGAACCTCAAGTGACTTGGGGAACGAATCCATCGCAATGTGTCCCGGTGGGCGGAAGTGTTCCTGACCCTGAAGCGCTTGGGGATGACGAAGATAAGGACGGAGTGGAACGTGCCATCGACTATATGGGATTAGAGGCAAATCAGTCGATTCAATCCATCCCGATCGAACACGTCTTTATCGGCTCCTGTACGAACTCCAGACTGAGCGACTTGAGACGAGCGGCTGAAATCGTTCGTGGCGGCCGTGTCCATGAAAATGTGAAGGCGCTTGTCGTTCCTGGTTCCAAGTCCGTCAAAGAAGCCGCTGAAGCGGAAGGTCTGGATACGATTTTCCTTACCGCTGGATTTGAGTGGCGTGATGCTGGCTGCAGCATGTGTTTAGCGATGAATGACGATATCGTGCCGCCAGGTGAGCGTTGTGCTTCCACATCAAACCGGAACTTTGAGGGGCGTCAAGGAAATGGAGCGAGAACCCATCTTGTCAGTCCTGAAATGGCAGCAGCCGCTGCGCTCGAAGGAAGATTCGTTGACGTCAGAAAATACGCCAGTGCTGTAGGAGGGTGATGACATGGAGCCAATAAAAAAGCATACCGGACTCGTCTATCCACTGAATAGATCAAATGTGGATACCGACCAAATTATTCCGAAGCAATTTCTGAAACGTATCGAACGACAGGGATTCGGACAATTCCTGTTTTACAATTGGCGTTTCCATGACGATGGGACGCCAAGGGAAGACTTCTCACTGAACAATCCGATGTACGACGGAGCCTCCATTTTAGTTGGTGGAGAGAACTTCGGATGCGGGTCTTCTCGTGAACATGCTCCATGGGCGATTCAGGACTACGGCTTCAAAGTCGTAATTGCCCCTAGTTTTGCAGATATCTTTTACAACAACTGCTTCAAGAACGGGATCCTTCCGATCCAACTGCCAAAAGCCGTAACGGAAAAATGGATTCAACAAGCAAGCGATCAACCATACGAACTTAGCGTCGACCTGGAACAGCAGACCGTTTCAGACGGGAAAGAGGAAGTTTCTTTTGACATCCAGTCTTATCACAAAGAAATGTTGTTGAACGGCTGGGATGAAATTGCTGTGACGTTAACGTATGAAGATCAAATCGATCAATTCGAAAAATCAAAATCAAAGGGAGTGAAGACGTTGGGGATTTCTTAACGCTAGCAAAAGTAATGGATGCACATGAAAAATTACAAGAGGTGGTTCACCGGACGCCTTTAGAAACATCGGCGACCATCAATGCACAAACGGGCCAAGACGTATACTTGAAAATGGAAAACCAGCAGAAAACAGGAGCATTCAAAGTAAGGGGTGCTTCTTACAAAGTAGAAAGCTTGACTGAGGAAGAGGCGCGTCGCGGAGTAATCGCTGCATCGGCCGGCAATCACGCCCAGGGTGTGGCACTCGCAGCGACCAAGCGTGGCATTAAAGCCACCATCTTCATGCCGGAAGCTACGCCTCGTGCGAAAGTAGAAGCTACCGAGGGTTACGGAGCCAAAGTCGTATTGACAGGTGAATCCTTTCAGGAAGCCTATCAAGCAGCGATGAAGGAACAGGAACGAGTAGGGGCCACGTTCCTTCACCCGTTCGACGACTATGACGTCATGGCTGGACAAGGAACGATTGCTGTAGAAATGCTGCAACAGCAGCCTGACCTGGACACACTATTCGTTCCGATCGGCGGAGGAGGGCTCATCAGCGGAGTTGCTTTTGCAGCTAAACAGCTGAAGCCGGATATCCAAGTGATCGGAGTCCAGTCTGCCAAAGCTCCGTCCACCTACAATGCCCTTTATAAAAAAGGACCTGAGAAGCTGACTTCCGTTGCCACGATTGCTGATGGAATCGCTGTGAAGGAAAAAGGAAAACTCACCTTTTCTTGCATCCAAAAGTATGTGGATCAAGTCATCACAGTGGATGAGCAAGAAATTGCAAAAGCAATGCTGATGTTGTTAGAAAGAGAGAAGACACTCGTCGAAGGCGCAGGCGCCACCGCGTTAGCCGGTCTCCTGAGCGGGCAAGCTTCCTCTGAAAGCAAGCGTTGCGGCGTGATTTTAAGTGGAGGGAACATGGATCTTTCCAAACTTCCCTTGATCCGCAAGCTAGCCGACTCGAAAAAAATGGTGATCGCGTAAAAGGAAAACTGCCGTGCCTAAAGGGTGCGGCAGTTTTTTGTGTAAAAAGACAGAGAAGAGGGAACTGGTGCATAACAAAACTTAGAATAGAGGTCATCACCTGTGTTCTGTCGAATCAGTTAAGTAATAAGTCATGTAAAGGAGACTTTCCTATGTCGGATCAACCTAAAAAATTTACGATGACAAGAACGTTTCATGCGCCGAGAGACATTTTATATGAAGCCTGGACAGAGTCGGAACACTTGCGACACTGGTGGGCACCCAGAGAGGGAGCTGTCGAAGTTAAAGAGGAGGACCTATCCAAAGAGGAAAGTGAAAGCGAATTTCGTTACAGACAAACGGATAATAAAGGCCGTTCTGTGTGGGGGAAATTTAACTACCGGGAACTTGAGGGACCAGAAAAGCTGACGTACGTAAACTCCTATTTGGACGAACAGGGTCAGTTAACTCGAGCACCGTTTCATGACCATTGGCCGATGGAAGTTGTGAACACGGTAACTTTCACTGAAAAAGAAGGAGTAACTACCCTTCACTTTGAAGGGAAGCCGATGTATGTCACAGAGGAAGAGAGGAATACATTTGAACAGTCCCTTGATCATATGAGGCAAGGGTTTAATGGGGCTTTTGATCAGTTAGAAGATTACATTGAATCTATAACAAGAAAAGAGTGAAGGTAAGCACCATCCCAAGGGGTGGTGTTTTTTACTGATAATGGACCGAACTACTCGTCATAATTATAGATTCTATTCATTCTTGTTATTTTGCCAGTGGCATTTAGTTTTGACCTAAGTCCATTACTGCTCGGTATCGTTACGATCATTTATAGAGGTTGTTTCTTCTATTACCTTAGTAGTTGTCGAATTACTTGACATAGCCTTTATTCCTGGTATCACGTTACATTCCAGAGATGATAAATCCAAACTTGTTTTATTTAGTGAAAATGTCTGAATTCATACTTCAGCCATTTATTAAAAGATGAATGTTGAACTTGCTAACCTTGTAGAAAAAAGTACAGAATTAGGATACTTCACTAATCGACATCACAAACAAGATCATATGATAGTAGAGAGTAGAAATGTTTTCAAAAGGAGGTGGTATGATGTCTTGTAATAATTGTTGTCCTGATGAGGGGAACGGTATGGCAGGGATCCCCATCTTAACTGATAAATTTTGTGGTTATTTCGAAGTCATATGTAACAATCAAGCTAATGATGACCGTTTTGTATGGCAATCAATTCAACAGTTAGTGACTTTTCCAGTCGCCGGCACAGTGACCATTTCTTATGAAGGTGGATGTGCGAATAATTTAACTGTAAATTTACGACTTGGCGGTAAAGCCGGAATAATAGTCGGTGTGTTGACAATACCTGACCAGCCTGGAAGTAACCCTAATTCTCAATCTATTACCGTTCAGCAATTCGATACTCTGGAAATTATATGTGCGGGTACAGGAGCAAATACCTGTATCGGAGAGTATTGTTTGAATATCCATTATCCATCCCCTTTCAATACGTAAGAAAATGCAATAAAGCCCCTGTATAGGGGCTTTATTGATCTGTCTCTTAACTTTAAGCTAAGACACGTTTGTATAATGTGATGCAGAACTTGCCGCTTGTGCCCGCAGGGGCAGTGATTGTAAATGCAGTTGGATTCAAAGCTGATACAGACATTGAAAATCCAGGTGGAATAGGGCCTACAGTACCAGTCGGAGTAATTGTACCCGTTACGTCAGCTGTACTGCTGGCAGAGTTAAATATTTCAAAGGTACCTTCGAAATAGTCTCCTACTGGTGCCTGCCAAACAATCTGCTCTTGTCCATCAATACCACCATTAAAGTTACCGCAAAGTTGTTCTTGAAAAATTTGACCTGATGGACAGCAAGCATCATTAAATCCTTTAGATCCACACATTCATTCCATCTCCTTTATAGGAAAAATTAACGCTTTTAAACGCTTACTTTATTAGATGATATAGTCTTGCGTTTTGAAACGGACAAGTGTGGAAATTCTAAAAAACTAGACGATCTTTTAACAAAATCTTTCATAATGAAGTGAGATACAGTAGGTTCCAGTGCATTTTTCTGCCCCATCCCCTTCACAAATGATTTCTAAATTACTGATTGAATCAAGTGTTGCAGATTTTGTCTGTCCATTTTCAGTAATTA
The DNA here is from genome assembly GCF_000786645.1 of Halobacillus sp. BBL2006. GTDB lineage: Bacteria > Bacillota > Bacilli > Bacillales > Halobacillaceae > Halobacillus. The sequence continues at coordinate 2,740 of NZ_JRNX01000042.1, read as the reverse complement.
TAAAGAGATTAATATCAGCTATACCATCCCCATCCAAGTCTGCATTCACAATCATAGTACAGTCACTTTTATTCACTACGGAGACGGTGCCAGAGGGGAGATTTTCTATACTGATGGACCTCCAGTATTCGACTGGTTCGCCATTACAAGACTGGCTGATGTTCCCGCAAATCTCATCAGATATTGGTCTTTTCAATTTTTTGGGAGGACGGGGAGGCTTAGGAGGCCTTGGGAATATATCAGGACAACCAGGAGGAGTAGTTAAATCGGGGCAGTATTTTTCATATTCATTGCTCATACTCTTTCTCCTTTCTCGTAAAATTTTCATCTCATTCATCATATGAAACTACCAGTGAAATCGTAGCGGCACTTAAGTAGGTGTTTAACCAATTTTAGGATTATCAGTGTTAAATTCGTAACACTCAGAGGAAGGGATTACTTTTAAGCTATAGTGTAGTTTGTGTGTTCATTGGGATATAAAAAAAGAACCTCCTATTATGGAAGTTCTCATGATCATCTTCTTTTCATTATCTGCTATAAGTCGTATTCTGTATAAATCCGATCGATTCTAAGGCCATTTGCAAGCTTCTGAATGTAGCTATATCTTTGAAATTTATCCCGAGCGACACCACGGTTTGAGTGAGCTCCGCACGCATCCCTGTCAAGATCGGCTGCACCCCTAGCAGTTGCAAAGCATTGAAGATAGAATTTAAGTTATGAGCAACCATTGTATCAATAATGGCGATGCCTGAAAGGTCGATAATTAAATGGCTTAATTGATGCCGTTTGCTTTCCTCCAAGGTTTTTTCAAGGATGTATTGAGATCGCTCCTCGTTCATTTGACCAATGATTGGCAAAACGGCAATACCATTCGTAATAGGTACGATCGGCATGAGCAGTTCTTGAATGTTGGCATAGGCTTTAGTCATTTCTTCCTGATGCTCTTCAATGTAAACGTGACTATAGCAATAGATACACCGGTCAATTAGAGGATCAATGATGGAAATAGCATCGATCACTCCTTCAACAGCGAGGGAGGATTTTTCAGCTTCTTGTTTTATAATGGTTAATATTGCTTTCCTGAAGAAGCGTAATCCATCCAGCGACTCTTCAAGCGGGATCCCTTCCCTAACAGCAATCTCTCCGGCTTTCCTACTCCATTCAGTAATCAAGTCGAAATAGAGTTGTTCTTCACCATAAACAGCCTCTCCCAAATATTTCACGAATGTACTACCAAACTCTTCAGCTTCCTGTTCAGTAAGAGACCTTAATTTTCGGGATTTAATTTTCTCAACGATTTCGGGGTTGTCTTCCATTCTATATTCCAATGCCAGGGCAGAGATTTTAATACGGTTCTCTACAATTTTTTCACCAATTACATTCATTTGCACACTCATGTGGCTTCCTCCTATGTATGAACTCTCATTAATTATTAAAGGTCATTGTTCATTCAATCGAACCTGTTTGTTTGAATTGGTGCTGGGAAAAGTGAATTTCTTTATTTATATAACGTATCATTCTACAAAAAAGACCTAATGACCTTATGTAAAGTTGTATATCCTTAACAATAAAACCATAAACTTAATTATTTTTCAATAATAATTGTTAAAATTCCATTTGAATTCAAGGAAGTAAAAGGAATAAAATAATTTCTTTCTATCTAATAAGTAACATCCAAGATCTTTTTGTAGTTGTAGAAAATAGGAAACTATGAAATGCTAAATAGTGGAAAAAGTAGAAGGAGGAGCGTTCATGCAAACAAAGGATAAGGAAAGATTTATTGTAAAAGCAAAAGAAGGGTTCACTCCCGAAATTGGTCGCTTATTATCAATGATGGAGTACACAAGAATGACTACAATAGAGGCCGTCAAAGGCTTATCAACAGAGCAGCTTGATTACCGCATAGACGGAAAAGGAAATTCTATCGGTTGTCTCTTGCACCATATGGCTTGCGTAGAGGAGGTCTATCAGATTATCACCTTTGAAGGTCGCGACCCTAATGAAGAAGAGTTACAAAAAATTGAACTTGGGCTAACGCTCGGAGAGGAAGCGCACGAGGTAATGCATAGCAAACGGCTTGATTTCTATCTCGAACAACTGGATCAAGTCCGTCAAAATACATGGAAGCGGTTTAAAGGAATGGATGACAACTGGCTAGATGAAATCTCTCCGTTTGGAACGGACCATCAGGCGAATAACTACTTCCGGTGGTTTCATGTATTTGAAGATGAGTTGAGTCATCGAGGTCAGATCAGGCTAATCCGCAACCATCAGCAAAGAAATTGTTAAAGGACGATCTAACTAACGACCCTGTGAAACTTCTCTGATAATGATTCGTAATACATAGTATCCGAGAAGAGAAGGGAATCCATATTATGTTTGCGTCATACAGTCACTTAACAGTAAAACCAGAATCCATAATGAAAAGCGAGAGCAGGCAGTATTCCATCCGTGCAGGCGAGAAAATGGTGGCAATCGCAGAGGAAGCCCTAAGCTCTACTTGGGACTGGAAGAATAAACTGCTTAATGCTACGAGGTTTTACCAGGCAGCCAGTAAAAAAATCCATATCCTTAACCCAAAAGGAGAACTAGTTGCTTATCTAGAAAAACCGCGGGGATTCAATAAAGAGATGTATATTAAAGCTAGGGATGGAGGGCATATTTCTGAACTTTGGCCTACGTTGAAAGTCCGCACCCAAACTATTGATGCGTACCTTCCTGATGGTAATATTTTTTGTAA
>NZ_JRNX01000416.1 GCF_000786645.1 Halobacillus sp. BBL2006 | reverse complement strand
AATGAACATCCAACGGAAGCGAAGTTTTCGGGCGAATGGCATCTACGATCAATGGTCCAATCGTAATGTTGGGAACAAAGTGACCATCCATGACATCCACATGTATATAGTCTGCTCCTGCATTTTCTACATCTTGAATTTCCTCTCCAAGCTTTGCAAAATCAGAAGCTAGGATAGAAGGTGCAATTTTTGTCATTCTTAATACCTCGGCTTTCTATTCTGTATTTCATCAAGAAACTGTAAATAGTGATCGTACCTTTGTTCAGAGATGCTCCCTTCTGATACAGCTGCCTTTACTGCACATTTCGGTTCTTTATTATGCAGACATCCTCTAAATTTACAGTCATCTTGAACTTCTACAAATTCGGGAAAACATTCCGGCAATTGTTCCATGGATAATTCTCCAAAATCAAGGGAGCTGAACCCAGGAGTATCTGCTACTAAACCACCAGCAATATCGTACAATTCCACGTGTCTTGTTGTGTGTTTTCCTCTTCCTAAACTCTGAGAAATCTCATCAGTATCGATGGCCAGTCTTGGATCGATCGAATTTAGTAATGAAGATTTCCCTACACCGGATTGACCTGCAATAACCGTTGTCCTGCCAGCCAGGTGAGCTTGAACTAAATCCATAGCTTCAGGGTCACTAACAGCAGAGAGAATAACAGGATATCCGATTTTTTCATATAACTCTTGATATTTCTTCATTGCTTCCACTTGATCATCGGTCAATTGATCCATTTTAGATATGACGATAAAGGGCTCAATACGTTTAGCTTCCACCAATACTAAGAAACGATCTAATAACAAAGCGTTAAAATCAGGGTGAGTGGCAGAAGTGACGATCAACGCTTGATCGACGTTTGCAATCGGCGGTCGAATGAATTCATTTTTGCGATCTTCAATCGATAAAATGTAACCTTCATCTTGTTTTTCCGCTTTAAACTCTACCATATCACCAACTAGTGGTGATACCTTGCGTTTTCTAAAATTACCTCTACCTCTGCATTGATAGATGGATCCTTCATGCCATACGTAATAAAAACCACTGAGCGCTTTTATTATCTTTCCTAATGGCATAGTTTCACCTTCTTAATATTTAACAGTACCTTCATCAATAACTTCGTCACCTCTCTGAACTTTATAAGACGCTTCTGAACCGGGTTCTATCCTCAATTCAATATCAAATGTCGTTGTCTCAGTTATCGTTTCTTCTCGTCTCACTTCAGAAATCTCGCTGTCCATATCATCTACATAAATCAGGACTTGCTGTTCTGTTTCTTCTGATTCTTCATCAAAAGGAACTTCCACAGAAACCTTCTCTGTTCTAGGAGGCTCCTCTTTAGGTCCTAGTGAAACCGTAATAGATACTGTAGAACCTTCTTTAACCTCAGTTCCTACATCAGGACTTTGTGAAATGACTTCACCTACAGTAGAATCGGAGTAATTTTCTGTTACCTTAACTTCTAAATTATTATTAGATAAGTATTTCGTTGCATTTTCTTGAGTCATACCTCTTAAGTTCTCCAAAGCTACTTTAGGAGGCCCGCTGCTCACTTCAAAGATGACCCCCTCTTCATCTGGCAGAACCTTCTCACCAGCTTCAGGTGATACTTGAGTAATAATCTCTCCTTCTGGACGGTCACTTGGCTCTCTATAAGAACGAACCGATTCATACCCTTTATCTTTCAGTTCTTTTTCGACTTGTTCATATTGCTGTCCCGTATAGTCACCGAATTCCACCCTTTCTCTTCCTCGACTGGAATAAACAGTGACTTCCGATTCCTCTTTAATGATTTTTCCTTCTTCTGGATCTGTTTTTATCACATAACCCTCGTCGACTTCTTCTGAGTACATCGTCTCCCGCTTGACATTTAGGTTAAGATCGTTTAATCGACTGTACGCTTCTTCATATTCCAACCCATTAACATCAATCATTTCTACATTCGCAGGCTGGATGATGCCAGGTATGGTAAAAAGTGCAATGAGGCCTCCAATGATAACTAAAGTCAGAATGGAAATCACCCATGGCCAAACTTTTTTCTTCTTTTTCT
>NZ_JRNX01000415.1 GCF_000786645.1 Halobacillus sp. BBL2006 | reverse complement strand
ATGAACTTCGCTGCCTAATCGGAGAGCGCCGCCGTGAAGGTGTTCAACTTCAAGCGGAAGTCCTTTTCTGCGATCCTGATGCATCGATGAAGTCATCTCGTGATCAAGTCCACGCAGGCGTTCAAATGCATTCGCTACATCCTCTTCAGTTAGGTTGACCTGGTGGGCGTTTGCAAGCTGTCTCATTTCATCAAGAATCCGTTCTGCGATTCTAAAGGTTTGCGGGAAACTGCGTATCTCTCCAATCGGTTGATTAACGGCCGTAGTAATGCCTGAAAAGGAAGAGATGAACATATACTTCCTCCACATTTCTTCTAAAATGTTAGGGCTTAACGTCCCGTTTAGGTTGGCTTGATTACAGGCGAGAGCAAGCTCTTCACAAATTTGCTGCTGTGAAGGATGTAATGGGCCGAAGACGAGGTCGTGGAACTGGCTCGTGTGGACCACATGGCCTTTTTCATCCAAGGTGGCGATGATATAAGAAAGACCGCCGATGACAGATTCTTCCCCTAATTCCTTCTGCAAAATGCTGATGTGCTCCATTCCATTCAGAACAGGAAAGACTTTGGCGCCTTTTTGTGCAAGGTTTTTCAGCCAATCCATGGTCCCGTGAAGATGATAGCCTTTCACCGCTAAAAATACGAGGTCAGGATCTTCGATTTCTTCTGGAGAGGTAGCGATTTCAGGTTCAGAAACTTGATAATCCCCCATCTCACTATGTAGCTGAAGCCCGTGCTTCTGAATTTGTTCGGCACGGCCATCTCGAACTAAGTTGATGACTTCGTGACCTGATTCTTCCCAGCGACTTCCAAAGTAGGCACCTAGAGCACCGGCGCCAAGTACAACAATTTTCATCTTGCTCACCTCCAAATAATGTCTATTTCTATCATATCATCTTCCTAGGAAGACTCCAGTAATTCGGCCTTTTTGAAAGAAACCCCTCCATTCATTGAGGGGTTTCTGTAGTGAAGCTTGAAGTCACAACACGACTCATTTCAACGATATTCTTGATATGCTGATTCAAATATTGAATGATATCATTGCAGCCGATTTGTTTCATCACTTCATAATAATGGTCTTCATTTTTGAATATGGACTGACCGAGTAACAGCTCTTCATCTTCTTCCATTTCAATTAAATTGAGAATGCCCATCGACCCCTGCCGGCCTGTCAGCTCATTTGCATAACATATGTGATGTTCCAAGGTACCGTGGGATTTCAATAACTCACCAGTTTGTCTGGACATCTTTACAAATTCTTCGACATCCGATTTCTTTACTCTAAAGAGACAGATAACTGTGTACATTTCAAATCGCCTCCAGAACTTCCAATAGGTTAGAAGACAGTAAAAGCAGGCTTACAATCAAGATGCTTTGTCTGTCTTCGTTGATACGCCAGCTTCGACAAGCAATACTATGGCGGTAATTGTGTGCATAATCCACCCTACAAAAGGTAGAGCCCCGATAGCGTTCGTAATTAAACCGAGTACGTTGCCTGCAAAAGAACGACTTTCTTTTATTGAAAAAATTAATGCAACCAGGTGGAAAACAAACATGAAAAGAAGTGCCTGCCATCCTGTACTTAAAATGAAGGCTCCACCGGCTATCGGGATCGCTAGAAAGGCTTCACAAATCCCTGTTATCCATTTTAACCACGTAGAGATTTTCATAACGATAACTCCTTGTTTTTACAATTGCCTGATAGACACTGTAACGGTCTTCCAACCGACGGATTGAAGTGTCTTTTCATTATCTTATCAAACGTCAGGAAGGAGGTGCCACTACTTTAAATAAATTCCCTTCTATTCCTAAAAGCCCCACATAAGAAATTTCGACATTTACGGTGAAATTCCTCCAACATGAACTCGCAGATATTCGTGAGAAAAGGGAATTTTATTGATAGTAGAGAACTATATTACTTAATTGGCTGTAAACGTTCAAAAGGTAGCCTGGGGTGAAGCCCCTATAAAAAAACTTGAAAACAATAGTGAAATTGTGAAATCATAACCTATATAGTGAAGGAGGGATACTTATGGATCCTCTGGATATTATCGATAATTTACATAATATAAAACCTGTTTATCAGCCGATTGTCAGCGCCATAAAACACGATGTGATCGGATATGAAGTATTAGGGCGCTATGATAACGGAAACGATTTGGTCAGTCTCGGAACGTTCTTTCATGATGAGGAAGTACCTGATGAATTTAAAGTTGAAGTGGATCAGCACTTATTAAAAATTGCGATGAAAGAAATGCTGGGGTCGGAGAAGGAAGAATACTTGTTCATTAATCGAAATGCCAAACAGTTGATGGTGAATGATGGCGAAGATTTGTTAGAGACTCTGCTGTTATTCGAACAGAAAGGTTTTTCAATGAACCGAGTCGTTATCGAAGTGACAGAGCATGATTTTGATGAAGAATTCGAAGTCCTCAGTCATCTTCTTCAATATTACAAAACATTCGGTATTCAAATTGCCGTTGATCATGTCGGTGCTAAAAGCTCCAATATTGATCGGATCCGGCAGCTTGAACCCCATATATTGAAAATCGATACAACGATCATCCGTAATCAAAATGCGGAAGGATTTCAGGACGTTATGTACTCACTCTCAATGCTTGCTCGAAGAATTGGGGCAGCATTGTTGTTCGAAAACATAGAAGACGATTTTCAGCTTCATTTTGCCTGGAAGCACGGGGGCCGCTTTTATCAAGGGTACTTTCTCGCTAAGCCCGTGGATCATCTTGTATCAAAAGAGGCGCTTACGTTGAATCTTAGTAAGAAAATTGCAGCTTATGTTTTTCGCGAGAAGTCTTTGGTTCAACAGAGACTGCACCTTATTTTGCTGTGGGAAAGAAAAGTAAGGGAACTGCAGCCGAAATGGGGTGGCCCGAAGAAAGTGGATGGATTCATTGATTTAGTGAAGGACCGGTTTGACGAGGAGAGTTTCCGGATGTTCATATGTAACAGTGATGGGCAGCAAGTATCGTCAAACTTTCGGAAGCGTTTAGATGTTTGGGAGGTTGAATCGGATCAGAAGGGTTCAAACTGGGCTTTCCGTCCCTATTTCCTGGAGAATGTGATGCAAATGAAAACGACAGGGAAAGGAATATTGTCCGATAATTACTCTGATATTGAAACGAAAGAAATGATCCGGACTTTCAGTGTTCCGTTGACTGACGAGTATTTTCTTTTCATCGATATCCGCTATTCATTTATTTATGATCATGAGTGTTTACTTGTATAGTAGACTTTCTTATAAGCTACGGTTGTAATATGTGATCGGTGTATTTTAATAAAATAATATTGTTTAATGATGCTATTGTTTTTTTGATAGAATTCATTTTACAATAACTGAGTGTTAATCATAGATATTCAACAAACGTGCAGGGTGGTGGAAGACTCGATTTCGAGATGTTTCGGGTCCGTTGCAGTGAAAGAGTGAGGGGTGACTAGGGAAACAACTCGCTTTCCTGCGGGGGAACTGGCAAGCCTCCTCGGTCGTTTCACTCCCTGTGGGGTCTCGCCTAGCTCCTTCTCCCGCGGGAGTCTCGTCGTTTCCCCGTCACCCTATAGGTTATGGAGGTATTCGGACCCATTTCCACCAGTGGACTCGACGACCATCATGGCGTAGTACCATGGTGAAGGCTGTTTAAAGACTCCGTAAAGTGATCCTTTTCAAAGCGTTTCCGTTATCCTAATCGCAAGGGTGTCCGGGAAATTGCGAGACTCCTATGGGATGAACATGAT